>JBDRMP010000047.1:0-21654 GCA_043811995.1 Planctomycetota bacterium | reverse complement strand
TGGCTCGATTTTTTCCCATAACTCGTCTGAAATTCTGTATCGGTTTTTTGTTTTTCGTTTCTTCACCCCTGAACCCTTTCAAAGGCATCATTGCCTCTTAATATATCGGCCATTCAGGAGTTATTCGGATAGGCTCTTAGTCCGCCCGAGCGCGTAGGCAGCAGTGCCGAAAACCGCCGGATCAGTCGTATTCGACAATATTTGTCCAACAGGTTGAACCGCCTCATTTGGCTCAAGCTCTGCCAAAGCAATTGATGCCGATCTTGCAATTTCAGGACGGTTGAGATTGTTGCCGTCTGCAAGCAATACTTTGACGATAGGTATGGCCTCTTTCATCTTGAGATCACCTGTTGCTGTAATACTCATTCGACGGATATGAAGGTTTTCAGATTCATCTGCTGCCATTTGAAGTAGAAATTGAAATTCTCGTGAGATATCTTCGTCAGTCAAAGTTTTTTCGTGTTTAAGTTTCATTCCAATTCCATTCATAACCCAAATTGCATCTGTTCTTAATTGTGCATCGTCTTGCTTGTCTTCAGCTACTGTTTTTGCCGATTGCAATAATTCTATTTGTTCTGCCTTTGATAGAGACTCTTTGGCTTTGTACATGGTGTGTAATGCTTGAAGACGTTCTTTCTTTGGTGTTGTTTTGGATTTCAGCAATGGAACTAATTGCTGTAATGATGCGACCGCATTCGGTTCCCAAAAATATTCCATTTGAGAATTGGTATCTTGTGATTCCCCCGATGCATTAGTAAGAGCTAACGCCATAATGATGAAAGCAGATAAATGTTTGAAGAACGATTTCATTGCGGGCCTCCTGATTGATAATGAATAGGTTTTGCTTATGGTCTTATAGCAAGAATGCTTGAAAACGGGGACAGAATCCAATCGTTCCCCGGCTAGCTCTCCTCTGCTTCTGAGCATACTTTTCCCCGCTCCTAAAACTGACTATATTGGGCAGGTGCGATATACGACCCACATCCGCCAGTTCCTGAAAACTTAAAGGCCACTAAACATATTTGCAATCAGTTGTCAAGAAAAATATATTATATTTTTGAATAGCCAGGGAACCCGCCACAGGCGGATAAACATCGTATCCCCTGCGCAGCATCCCTTACGGGACTGGTTAGGATAAGATATATGACAGATAAATGCTACAAAAGGCTAACGAAGATATGGCAGGGGCATGGGTAAATCTTTGCCAAAAAGAGCGCAAAAAAACCGGCCTGTCGAAATTCCCTCGACAGGCCGGTCAATCACGTCAACCGAATCTAAACTATTGCTTTTTCTGCGCCTCCCTTTTCTCCCTCTGTATCGCCTCATACACCTCTTTGCGATGCACCGGAATTTCTTTAGGCGCGTTTATCCCAAGACGAACCTTATCCCCTCTGACGTCAACAATCGTGATTTCCACGTTGTCGCCTATCATAATACTTTCATCTTTTTGTCGGCTGAGAACCAGCATCAGTCAACTCCTTTTGCAGGCATGCTGTCCATATATATCTTACGCGGCGGCTAATTCCGCTGTTCACCCCCGCGTGCCTCTCGCCTTACCGCAGGGTGTGCAGCTAACCCGCAAATCCAACTATTTCTTCGACCAATTTTAGACGCGAAAACAACGAATTTTAACTTTGCTCTTGCGATACAGCCCCGTTATAGGACGGTTGGTATGTAAGTGCTTATACAGCAAGGGATTATATTAAAGAATTGCACTCAAAAAAAGACAAGGGTTTACACCCCCCAAATGCGACCAAAAAGCGGCTTTACTCGCCTTTGACTTCCTGATGCCAATGGTAGTCGTAACTCACCGCCAGCCAGTAACCGGCCACCGAACCGATTGTCCCGAATACCACAACCTGAATCGGCAGAACCGTCAGAACAGGGCTTGAGAAAAAAACCGCAGGCCAGCGGTCAAAGAAATACGCCAGAACTTCCTCTTTGCCGTAAGCCCTTGTAGCTATAGCAGTTATGAAACAAGAACCGATTATGGGCCAGATATAATCGAGGTCCAGGACCCTTTTAACCAAAAAACCCGCAATTCCAAAGCTGACCAGCACCGCAAAAACAATCTGGGCAGTCGCCGGCTGCGATACCGCTACACCGTATGTCGGGTCTAATAACGCAAAATTTCGCGCGAAGATTCCGATAAAAAACTGCGCCACTACTGCCGAACCCACAATCGCCGCTATTATGCTTAAATAATCGCCGGCCTTTAACTTGTTATTCTTCTGTTTGTCGCGATTCTTCGGCTTTCCGGCTTCAGCCGATTTCGCGGGCCGAATCAGCCCCCAGCCCGCAAACACCCCCAAAAATCCCGCTCCGACTATGGCTAACCACAATAATGGCTCCCACCTCATTATCGCAAAAAGCTGCTCCCGCTTCTCAACCGACGAGTTCAACTGCATCAGCGTCCCCATATTGCCGCCTCGCACCGCCCACACCGCCAGGCCCGCCGGCACGGCTAATATCCCTATTCGGCTCCCGTATGGCCACGACAAAAAATAACTGACCAGCCCGATGCCAAACGCTATCGCTAATAATACCATTGCATCGTTTGTGGTTATCGTCCCGCTTACTAATGAGACAACGCCGAAAGGGTCAGCCGGCGCGACCTTAGGCCAGTAATACATCCCTATTACGGCCGCTCCCACCGCCGACACCAACGCTATCCGCAACTTTATAGGCCACGTCAATTCCATAATTTTTTCCCGACGGTAAGATAACATCAGAGTCGTCTGTTAGCAACAGTTTCGTTGTTCGCATTTAGAACAAGTTTTTGGGATTTAAGCATCAGGAGGAATTCGCACCCTGCGCTCGAAAAAATTTAGCCCCGCAATTTATTGCGTGGGTTCTTCTGTCATTCCCGCGCAAGCGGGAATCCATTTTATTGGCGCTGATTAACGCAGATTAACGCTGTTTTTTACTTTGCCACGGGACACGCTTACTTTGCCACGATGTAAGCCGACAATGAGATGATGTAAGCTCCCCAAGCCACGGAGTAAACTTACAATATCACAATGTAAAGTGGCTAAAAGCCACATTAGTATTAAGTAACGACGTATTCAGGCCAAAAAGCTGACTTTCGGCCTTTTACCTTGTTTTGTAGCTTTAGTGCTTCTTATTTTTCTTGCGCAAACAGTGTAAATGTCTGCATAAGTTTCTTACCGTTCTTTTTCTGTATAAAATCTAATCTGTATTCGTCTTTTATTGCTCCGTTGTTGGATAAACGATCTAATATCATTCGGTGGTAGTCAGGATGAATTTCACAACTGAGGAAGTTTCTTTTTAAGTCTTTACACAAAATAATCTCCGAACCACTACCACCAAAAAGAACAAAAACATCATCGTTGATTTGCGTACAAGATTTAATAAGCATTTCAACGAGAGCCAATGGAATTTGACAAGCATGAAAGGTTTTGTCTTTAGAAACGTTTTTTACGAGGTCAAAATAAAACCAAGAATAAGGCATTCTTCCTTTTGAACCATTTGCCAAATTATTAAGAATACGTTTGTCAGTGGGATTTTTATATGGAACTGCAACTTGGTCTTTGTAAAAGTGATTGTCTTTATTTTTGGTTGCATGAAGAATAGAACGATGGGCAGTAGTAAATTTTTTTGGACTATGTCCGACATTCGTATTATATGTCCATACATAATCATGCACATCATACGCATTGTCATCCAAGTACTTTACTCTTAAGTACGCGTTTTGCTTGGGGTAATTTAGCATAAACAAATTACCAGTTGGCTTTAATACACGCATACTTTCTCTCGTCAATTCAATATACCAGTTAATGTATTCATTCCATTTTGTTGTGTAATTTTTCCCTGCATATTTAATGCCTACATTGTAATCAGGGTCACCATAAACCATATCTAAACTATCATCAGGCAGTTTTTTTAGAACCTGTAAAACATCTTCGTTGAATATTTTATTTCTGAAATTGTTTAATACTTTGTTATTCATCGCTACTCTCTAAATATGGCGTTAATTGCTTCAACAATTCTTTATTCGAAAGAACACAAAGCCCTCTTGATTTTGTAAACATTTGTATTGTTGATGTAATCAACTTTACATCTATTATTCCATTCGTTTCAGTTTTTTTAATAATATCCAAAATAAAATTACTAATCAGCAATGGTGCGCTGATTACGCTAAGTATTGTATTTGCTCTGCCAACTTTTTTGTCATATTTTGTGAAATCAGGTTTTCCTTCGACAATATGATATTTTACATCTTCGTTCCAACCAATTAAATCTATAAAATATAAATATTCCAATAAGCCAATTTCTTTTGTCCTGAATTTATCCACAAATCCATCTTTCAATACAAATGCTTCGATATTATTAATATAATCTGATATTTCTTTTGAAGGTAGATATCGCAATTTGCCTTCTTCTATTTCTTGATGATCTAATAAAAAGCAATTCCGATAAAGCAATACTAAAACCTTTTTAAAAGTAGATTGACTGACGATGGATATTTTAATCAGATATTCCCAAATATTTTCAAAAGCCCAACTCTCAGTTTCGCTTACTCCATTTATACCTACATTCGGCGACATATCATGAACGTTTGGAACTTTTCTTAAAGTTTCTTTTCCAGGTTTAAAAAAATACGCTTCTTTCCCATTGGGCAAAGATGATATTAAATGCTTTTTAGGATTTTCAATAGTGCCACCTTCAAAAGCAATTGCCTCTTCAATCCTTTTTGTTCTTTTTTCAGTAAATTCTTTATTGTTCTTAAATATTTTTGTTTTTATTATATCATGTCCTTTATTAGTCATAGATTCTCTTTCATGCAATTAACCATAAGCATACATCAATTATTATCATAAAATCACCGTCACCTAATTACTGGCTGCGCCATTCGTGTCAAAGGTGCGTAACTCCTGCTTTTGTCAGTATTATCCTCACAATTGTCATCAAAAGCAAGAGGAGTCGCAGCAGGCAAAAACAGTGTAAATCCGTGTTAATCCGTGTCTAAAAAAATCAGTGTTAATCCGTGTCTTGTTCATTACAAACCATACCATTGTTGGACGACGGCTAAGAATTCTTCAGCCGGTTTTGCAGTGTGTTTCGCCATTTGCTTCTACTCCAAATCGCTTAAATTTTGCTCCTCCATTCTCTTCTTACCGCATCCTTCTGTCAACATTCCATTTTTTGCCTTCTTGTCCCAGCAAGTCGTAGGCAGGGATTGGCGACTTGGTGTCTTAGTGGTTATTCCGGGAAGTTCAACCTTGCGAACTCCCCGTGATATCGAGCATTCGATGCGAAGCCCTGCGTAGCCCCGCCTTGCGGGCGCGAAGCTTCGAAGCGTCGGAGCGAAGCGCAGACCCCCATGTCTTTTTTTCCGGAGGAAAAATTATGGGGGCAGACCCCCGTGTCGTTTTTCCGAAGTCGAGCTTCGCGAGATGAAGGAAAAGTTACGGGGGTTGACTTCTAAGCAGCGATTATTCTTGGAAGTTAAGTCTGGCAAACTCGCCGTGATATTTTTTCGCTGCTTCATCGTATGCCTTAGCCGCCTCGATTTCGTTAACAAACCGGCCAAGCCATTTTTTCCCCCCTTTATATTTGATAACTGCCACCCATCGACGCCTTTGTTTGTGAAAAGAAACGCCGATAAATTGCGATGTCGTATTCGCTCTCTTGCGACTGTTGCATGAGTTTTGAGACCTCGTTGCCAGGCGAAGGTTGGCCCTGCGGTTATCCAGGCCGTCCCCGTTTTTATGGTCCACCAAAAACCCCGCAGGATGATTCATAATCTCCCTGTGCAGAGAAACAACCGTAGTCCTCTTCTTAGGCGCGCCAACAACTCGAGCAGCATAGGTATTCGGGCCTTTTTCCTCCGGGCACCAGTTAAAAACATTGAACCGGTAGTAATCCTGCGGCTCAACAATTGTGAATTTGCCTTCGCCCAAATAAATCTTGCGAAACGGCCAGCCGTATTTGTGTTTGCGGTAAATCAACACGGGCCAGGTGAATATCCGGTCTAACCAGTTCGGGATATTTATCTGAATACTTGCCATCCTCTTACCCTCCTTCGTTCTAAACAAATACGAAATACGAAATACGCTGGAGAGGCCACACGGTCCCTCTATCCTATATTTATTTGATGCTCAGCCCCCACTGTTTTGCACTCGGTCCGAAACGGACCTCGCAAAACAAGACGTGGGGGCTTCACGCCTATTTATAGAGGGATACGTCCCTCTATAAATAGGCGCGAACTTGCGCGCTTTTGACGAAAACTAAGGTATTTCCTGATGGTAAAAATGAGGCCAAAATGGACTTAAGTGATTATGTAATAAGGAGTAGTAAATTTTTTTAAAAAGTCGGCAACTAAGGGTTTTCGACTTGCGCGCTTTTGTCGAACAAATGTATGATACATTTGTATTATACAACTGTTTTATTTACCCCGTGAGATGTTTACCACGTGGTGTACGGCTTCCATTACCCCATCGTGGTCTATCTAACGGGGTGAACCCATCTTAACACTACCTTTTACCGCAGTGCACCCTTCTTCGCCAACTGGCTACACAGGGCAGGCAGCAGAGACCGCCCGGCTTCGCCTGTCGGCTACGCCGAGGCAAACGTTCAGCGGACAGCTCAGACACAAGGACGAGAGACCAGCGACGGCTTACGTTCTCTTATATCGTGGCCCGCCACCGCCTTCGGGCACTGTCCAGCGGATATTATCGAAGGGACATTTCCTCTGGCAGGTCTTGCAGTGCAGACAGTTCGATGGATTGGCGGGCTTGACCACTCCGCCGACGGTTTCATATACGCCGGCCGGACAAAAGGTAATACAGGGACTGCAAAACTTCGGCGTGCATTTCGTCCGGCAGATTTCGGAATCCAGAATCGTCAAATGGCTGGGGCTTTCCTCGCGATGATGCGTCGCGGCCATCGCGGTAAAGGTGTCCTTGTCGAAATTATGATTGGGTTTTAGCCGATACGGCATCGGGACAAGCGCCTCGTAATCCTTCTCGACATTGAAGACCGGCAGCAGTTTTCCCAAAACCGACAAAGGCATACCCTGCAACGAACCAAATTTTGCCACGGTCTGACGGAAAGTCGCGGCCTGCTTCATTTCCCGCGCCACGTTCGATTTCAAAATCAACCTTGTATATCTCACAGATGCTTTTTCCGGAGCATCTATTGTATCAGCGATTGCCTTTGCCGCCATCATCCCGGAATCGATTGCGTTATGAAGCCCCTTGATTTTGAGCATATTCACGAAGCCGGCGCTATCGCCGACGATGATTACGTTTCCTTTGCCTATACTGCCGGTATCAGGGTCTCTCGGAACGGCATACCAGCCGCCTTCGGGAATCATTTTGGCGCCCGCCTCGACGACCGTGCCGCCCTCGATGAAGCGGCTGACTCGCTTGTGTCGCTTGAAAAGCGTCAGGGCGTCCTGCGGATTGAAATCGTAATACTTCCAGTCGGCCCCCACAATCATACCCACGCCTAAAAGCTCCACCTGACCCGCGTAAACAATTCCCCCCCCGAACATCCCCGGCCCAATGACAGGTGTCCATATCGGATAACCCATCGCGTGAACAACCCTGCCGGATGTAAATTCCGCGTATTGTTCGGGCGAAACCTTAATCAACTCTTTGACGCCGACCGAATATAGCTGATTTACTTGTCGTTTTAGCCCCGCCTTATCGACGAACTTTTCCGTCAACAGCCCGTCGCACCCCTCAGCCAGAACAATGAATTTCGCCTCGATGGTCTCGCCCTCGACGTAATTGGGCTGTTTGTCCCCTTCCTTATCGAGTCCCTGGTCAACTAATTTGACCGCCGACGCCCCTGCCTCGTTGACGACAATGTCCGCCGCCGCGAATCCGCACAAAACCTCGACCCCGACGGATTTCGCGATTTGGCTTAGCCACTTGGTGAGTTTGCTTATCGATATCGAATAATCGCCGGTATGCGTCATCTGGCCGAAGCCAAGCCCGAACATCTTCGCCAATCGAATCGCGAAATGGATATTGACGCCGAACTTTTTACCCAGCAGAAATAGAACATCGTCCTTATCGACCTTGTTGGCCAGAACGTCTTTAGCGGCGTCCGTTTCACGCCAGCCGGGGCTTGCGGCATCTAACAGCGTGTGAATCGGCTCTTTTTCTAAAACTGCGCCGGAAAGATTATGATTACCTGATTCCGCACCCTTCTCGATGACGCAGACCTCGATTTGGGGCCTAAGCATTTTCAGTTGAATCGCGCACGCCAATCCCGCAGGCCCCCCGCCCACTACAAGAACTTCGACTTTGTTGCAATTCTCGTCAGCCACTAATTACACTCCTGTAACGCGACAGCTAATTGCGGCACAATATCTTCAGCAGTGCCGACGATATAGTAATCGCACTGTTTGAATATCGGCGCGTTGTGGTCGCTGTTGATTGCGACGATTGTTTCGGTGTTTGCCACGCCTATCATATGCTGAATCGCTCCCGATATCCCGATGGCGACGTAAAGCTTCGGCCCCACAGCCGTTCCCGTCTGGCCTACCTGGTGAATCCTCTCCGCGAAACCCTGCTCCACGGCCGCCCTGCTGGCGCCGCTCTCGACGGAAACGCCGAGCTTGGCCCGAAGCGAATCGCACAGCATTCGGAGTAATTCTTCATAGTTGTCCCGGCTTTGCATACCTTTGCCGCCGCTGACTATTGCCTCGGCCCCGAAATTGACCTTGCCCGCGGCAAGCTCGGTCTTGATGATTTCCAGCGAAATGTCTTCTTTTGTGAGCGCAACGCGGTGATTAATGATATTGCCCGTCCTGTCCGGGTCTTCGGGCAGACGCTTCATAACCCCGGGTCTGGCCGTCGCCATTTGCGATTTCGAATTTTTCGTGCAAATCGTCGCCATAACGTTTCCGCCAAGCGCCGGACGCGTCTGGAGCAGAATCGCAATCTGGCCTTTGCGGGAGCTGTCGCGTATATCGAGGCCGGTGCAGTCGGCGGTCAGCCCGCAGCCGAGCTTGTAGGAAATCAATGGCGCCAGCATCCTTCCCTGCGGAGTTGCCGCATACAGAACGATTTGAGGCCAGTATTTTTCTATCGCGTCTGCTATCGACTTTTGATACGCATTCGGGTCAAATTCCGCAAGAAGCGGGTCATCAACGGCGTAAACGTTATCCGCGCCGCCTGCAATCAATTGTTTTGCAAGGGTCTCCAAATGGTTGCCCGCGATAACGACACCGACTGTTGTTTCGAGCGAATCGGCAAGCTCACGCGCCTTTCCGATTAGTTCGTATGTGGCCGGATGAATAATACCCGCTTGATGCTCTGACACGACCCATACCTCGCCTTTGTAGGCGGGTTCGGCAAGCTGCAATCCTGCGAGCATATCGTCCAGAGCGTTTTTGTGAAAATGGTCGCCGGCAGCCGTAAGAATCCTGTCTTTGGTCTGCCCGTCGATTGCAGCAATATCGCTGATACCGAGTTCGCGGAGTTTGTCGGCCAAAATTTCATAGTCCTCAACCTCCTTGGCCGTCCCCTCGAACGTCCTGTCGAATTTATCCTTCCGCTTAGCGGGCAGAACATAACGAGCGGCCTGGGCGTCTGCACCGGCGTGACCTTCAGCGGATTTGGCACTCTCGACTATGACTTTGGCCAATGATTTTACATCGTCGATACGCCGGCACTTCCTGTTTGTCTTGCCGGGAGGAAAGACCCTAATCACGGCTGTCTTGGACCCTTTCGCCCCGATAAGGGTTGCGTTGATATCGTCGCTTGTCCACGTGGTTAGCTTTGTCTTGTTTGCAAGCCGGGTGGCGGCGAATGTCGAAAAGAGCGGATACTCGTATTTCGCCACGGTAACCACAGCGGGCGTTTTCTTGGCAGCGACAATCTGACTGCCGCCGCTGATTATCCGTGTGAATTCGAATCGGCCGTTCTTGTATTGGCAGTCGGTCGCGTATGCGATACAGGGAATACCCAGCTCTTCGGCGATTTGGGACGGCACCTGGGCCGTGTCGCCATCCACCGATTGCATCCCGCTTACAACGTAATAGTCATTGTCGCCGCTGAAGAATTCCTTGACGATTTTTCTTATGGAAAAGGCGAGCGGATTGGCCGTCGCGACGGTGTCGGCGCCACCCAGCGCCCTGTCCGTAAGAAGCACTACCGTATCGGCGCACCTGCTCAGCGTATATCGCAAAACATCTTCCGCCATCGGCGGGCCCATAGATAACGCAACAATTTTGCCCGAACCGCCGTTGAATTGACGCATCCGGTTCGCAAACGCCAGCGCGTGCGTATCAAGCTCATTGATAACGCTGGCAAGACGGGTCCTTATCAGCGTCCCCGTGTTCGGGTCGAACGCGTTATCCGTTATCTGCGATACGTCCGGAACCTGCTTGACTAAAACTATAAAATTGCTCATTGAACTTTCCCAGATATTTCACTAAACGCGACTGCAATAAAACTACGTATGATATTAAAATACGCAATTTATGTCAATTGAATTGAGCCCGACGTGTTTGGAACTTCCGGATTTGATGACTGGAATTTGTTCAGGACTTCGAGTCAATGTAGGGCGGGGCTTGCCCCGCCGGCTTTGCTAATTGAGCGACGTCTCGTCTGCGGCAACAGCGCAGGAAACAAGCTGTTTCATCTGCCGTTCGTGAAGAAGATTATTCTGCTCGATGAGGTGGGCAATCAGGCCGACCTGGCTAAGCAGAATCTCGATAAGCGTGATATTGGCCAGAGTGGATTCGGGGCTATAGTGCGGAAGTGCAAGTATGACGTAGCCGGTGTCCGTGCGCTCTGTGGCAAGGGCCGTCGCGACGATGCTGAAATCGCTGGCCTGAGTTATAATGGGCTCCGCGCCGTCATCGACCTTGGCGCAAAGCTCTTTAAGAAAGGCGTCGGTAATGCCTAACTTCGCGAATCCTTCGGCATCGCTGGGCCAGTAGTTGCCCTTCCGGCTGACGATTACCATCACCGGCCCGTCCTCCGGCAGTATATCGAATACCTGTCTGGCTATCTGCTCGTTCAACACACAACCCTGCGAATACACCGAACCAAATGTGTTCATTATGCCGACTCCATTAAAACTCTTATTTGGGGGTTCTTCGTCTTGTTCTTTTGAATCGGCATTAAATCCCCCCAACTTATGAAGCGATTCGAATTCAGACGACATCCGGAACAAAAATAAGCCAAAATAGCGAACTATTTCGGCTTTATGGGACGCTGGGGCTGCTTATGAATCACTCTCGGTAAATCAATTAGGCAGAGCCGACTTGAGCCACGCCATCGGGAAGCGGTCGCCGGGGCAGTCGGTAACGTGTCCGCCAGGCGTATTGCCGTGGCCGTAAATCCGGTTTTTGGGAATATGGTATCGCTGCTGCAAAAACCGAATCAATTGCACAAGCGATGCTCTTTGTTTCGGTGTCGGTATCGAATAGTTGAAATCACCGATTAAGCAGATTCCAATCCCTTCCTCGTTTGCCCAGTTGCCCGGCGTCCCGCCCGCGTGAGCGCCTGTAAGCTGACCTCGCCAGCGGTATGTCGGCTCAATCTCTCCGTCGCTACTGTTGGTCCCATTACCGATGACAAAATCATACCCGATGCCGTCCCAGCCGTTCTTTTCGCGGTGCCATTTGTCGATTATAGCCGCGTTACCCTCGCGGGTCGCAGAATGATGAATTATTATCGCCGACCACGCCCTGTCGGGTCGCGACGGCAGCCAGTAACGCGGAACACCGCCGCTCGGCAGCGGCATCGAAGGTGCCGGTGCCGGCCGCGACGCTATCGGCGGCGGCAACGTCTTCACAGGTGCAGAAGCCGGGTAATCGTAAATGACTTGAGGCATCGGCTCTTGGGAAACACACCCTGCCAATCCGACAGCAGCCAACACCAAAAAACTTATTCGGCGCATAAACACACACCACACCTCTTTCTTAGGCGCTACAAAAGGGTATTATCGGCTATCGGGCGATTCTGCCTGCACTTTTTGATGGATGCCGCTTCTCTCTGTACCGTATCATCCGAACGCTGTTGCCCTGCTTGCTAAACTCGATGACATCCATAAACGAGCGCATCAAAAGCATCCCCCTGCCGGCTGGCTTGTAAAGATTATCCCCGTATCTCGGGTCTGGTATCACTTCCGGGTCAAAACCCTCGCCCTCATCCGTCATCGATATTTCTATTTTATCCGCCTCAACCGAAAAATCCACCCGCACCGCCTTGCTCGGCTCCATCTTGTTGCCGTGCTTCACCGCGTTTATGAACGCCTCTTCCAAGGCCAGATGAACCGCGAATATGTCGTCCTCACTGAAGTTGTTTGATTCTAAACTGGGCAAAATCAATTTATAAACGTCAGCTATTGCGGCTGGAGTACTGGAGACAACAACTGATCGACTGATAGGCAGATTCGAAATCATAGACCAGTTCGCCAACAAATTCTCCAACAAGAACCTAAATTACCGGCCCATTACACCCGCGGCCGGAAAACCACCGACACTATCAGGTAATCCCTTACCCTAAAGCGCTCCTGCGTGAGCTGCTCGCTTTGGCTGCCCCGGGCAAAGGTTCGTTACTGTGCCTGGGCTAAACTGGCGATAGCATCGGCCCTGTCAGGATATATATCGAAAATTTTGGTCAGCCGGGTTATCTTGAAGATTTCGTAAATCCGTGGGCTGATATTGCACAGGCGCAATTGCCCATTTTGTTCGTAAACCTTTTTGCTGACTCGAATTAACAGGCCAAGGACCGCCGAGGACAGGAATTTCACGTTGGAGAAATCGAGGACAAGGTTTATCTTTTCGGCCTGCTCGATTACTCCCATAAGCGATTCCTGCAGCTCGACGATATCCCTTTCTTCGAGGATTTTCTCGTCAGTAAATGTGATTATGGTTGCCTCTTCGCCATACTCAACGCTGACTCTTGGTTTTAATGACGCCATAACATATCTCCATAAAAACCGTCAATTCCCCGCCTAAACCGAAAGCCACACCGTCAAAATAACAAATTTTAGGGTTTTTGGCAAAAGATTTTAATTTTTTTCTTAACGGGATATTTCCCCTATGAAAGCCGGAGCCGAAAGCGAAACTGACCTGCCGCGACAATACTTTCAGATTTATTGGATTTTGATAATTTTTTTCAAAAATATTCTTGCAATGCTGTGGATATTTAATAAAACCTTTCAAAGCTGATATTATTTAGGAGAAAAAGTTCTTGCACTTTGCTGTTGGAAATGAATAATACACGAAAGTGCAGAACAATTTCATTACCTCCACACCCAACGGAGCAGATGTAGCGGGCGTGCGTGTGTGCACGATGAAAGAAACGATAAACGATATCAATTAACCAAGAATAATGTAAGGAGGTCAAAATGAAAATCAGCAGATCGACTGGCTACGGGGTTCTGGCGGCCGGGTATATCGCCAGGCATCAGAAAGACGGCATTGTGCTGTCACAGACCATTTCCAAAGAGTACAACATCCCCCTCGAATACCTGCTCAAGATTATGCAGCAGTTAGTCAGGGCGAACATCCTTCGCAGCAAACGCGGCCCCCGCGGCGGTTTCATGCTTGCAAAGCCGACAGCCAAGATAACGCTGCTCGAAATCATAGAGGCCGTGGATGGCCCGATGGCAAGCCAGCTCAACCTGGATGAGCACTCCAAAAGGGACAAGTTTACCACAAGGGCCGAGAAGGCATACGCCCAGGGTCTGGATGCCGCAAGGGCCGTGTATCAGAAGACAAGACTGTCCGACCTGTTGAAATAAGCTCGCCGGACGACTGTAAAAATACCAGCCGCAGGGGCCGACGCTGAATCGACCCCTGCGGACTGGTTGTCTTTTTTCTATCGGTACTTTTACGAGATACGAATCACCCCCGATTACGGCCCGCCACAAAGAAGACGGGTAAACATTCGAGGGCAGGCGAGAGACGAATCAATGCACATCAAAGAATTTCAGCAGTTCATTTCCGAGAAATACGAAAAGCGGGACCGCCAGAGAGGCGTCCCCCGCACCTTCCTGTGGTTCGTCGAGGAGGTCGGCGAATTAGCGACCGCCCTTGCGAAAAACGACAAGAAGAACAAGCGGGAGGAGTTCGCAGACGTCTTTGCCTGGCTGTGCACGCTTGCCAATATCAGCGACGTTGACCTGGAGGAGGCCTGCAAAAAATACACGACCGGCCACGTGAAGGGTTATAAGCCGAAGTAGTTATTCGTCGTTCGTATTTCGTGAAGCGTATCTCGCAGCTTAATGCAAAAATCAATCCACCTGCGGCGGACAAGCGTGCAAAAATCAAAACTGTGGTATCCCTGAGGGATGGGGATTTTAATACAATAAAACTGACTGGAATAACGTCCCGCGAGATAATATGCCGTAAAGGCATCTCATGGGATAAATGGGGATTTACAGTCCGCCTCGCCTACGGCGAGCAAGCTCCGGCGGATAAATTGGTTTGGTGGAAAATCAAAAAACAGAGGAATTTCCGTTCTCCGCAGGATTAGGAAGGATAAAAAGGCTTGCGGGCGGGAGAGATACGGCACATACTTGTGTCAAACAAGGCAATATATTCAATGGAGTAGTGATTATTTTGAAAGGAGAGTAGCTATGGAATCAGAATGGGAAGATATTCCTGATAGAAGGCCCAACATGTTTTTGAGGTTTGGTTTAGGTGCGATGGTTTTTATTGTCATCCTGGTTGTGGTAGCTTTTATACTGTTGCTTTCCATCGTGCGAATCGGGGGCACGCAGGCGGGTATCGTCGAGAAAAAGCTCGGCGGAGGCGCGATGCCGCCTGGGCGAGTTATAGCGGTCAACGGAGAGAACGGTATCCAGGCACAGGTGCTCGCGCCGGGATGGCACTTTTTCTATTGGCCCTGGCAGTACAGCATCAAGAAGGCACCTTGGACCGAGATAAAAGAAGGGCAAGTCGGGCTTGTTACGGCAAAGGACGGACAAACGCTGCCGCCGGATACAATCTATGCTCCCGACTGGGAAGAACCGGACAAAATGGTTGATGCAGGGTATTTTCTCGGTGAGGGCAAGGGTTATAAAGGACCTCAACTGAGTGTGCTGAATCCGGGTGCATATCGCCTTAACACGGAGCTGTTTGACGTTACACAGGTCCCGATTGTAAATGTGAAGGTCGGCACGGTAGCCGTTATCAAGAGCAACGTCGGTAAAAGCGTGGAAGTCAAGGACCGGCTCGTCGAAGTAGGGCAGCGTGGTATCTGGAACAAACCGCTCGGCGAGGGACAGTATTACCTGAACACAAACGCTTACGAAGTGACGATCGTCAGTATCAGGCAGACAAAGGTGAGCTACACCAGAGAACTCGAAGCCGGTGAAAGAACGAAGAGCCAGCCCTTAAAACCCATCACTGTTCGAAGCTCCGACGGTTTCACTTTCCCGGTGGATGTGAGAATCACGTACCTGATTGACCAGGAGAGCGCACCTCGAGTGGTGGCAATGATTGGCGATGACGATTTGATTCTGGATAAGCTGGTCACGCCTCGCGTGAGAGCGACATTCAGGAACAACGCCGAAAAGGTCAAGACGCTCGACTACGTCCAAAACCGGTCGCATCAGGAGCAGCAAAGCGCTCAAATGCTCAAGGAGGACCTTGCGAAATACGGTGTTACTTTTCTCGAACTTAGCATTGGCGATATCGGCGACGAGGCGAGCTTAGGGACGCTGCTGAAGACGCAGACCGACCGCGAAATCGCCCTGCAGGAGCAGGCGACTTTCGAAGAACAGCAGCGTGCCGCAGAAAAGCAGAAGGCACTGTCGAAGACCACACAGGAAGCCGAAGAAGAGAAGCGTCTCGCTACGGCCGCATACGGCGTGAAGGTCGCGGAGCAGGATAAGCAAAAGAGAATCATCGGGGCCCAGGCGGAGGCGGAACAGGTCAAGCTCGTCGCGGAAGCGAAGGCGCAGGCCTATCGGCTTATCTCGGAGGTTATCGGCGCGGACAACGCGGCGCTTATCGAAATCATGAAGATTGCCTCGGAGACCGGCGTTAGAATCACGCCTGATGTGATGGTGGGAAGCCCCGGCACGGGTATGACCGATGCTCTTATGGGAACAATACTCAAAGGAATGTTGAATCAGGAATCTTCGGCGGGCAAGGTTCCGACAGGGAAGAAAGGAAATTAAAAATCAAGAGGTAAAAATCAATCCGCCTTCGCTAAAGCTTCAGCGGATAAAAATTGCGGTATCCCTGCGGGATGATGTTTTAACCGCCGAGGGCGGATTGCGGGTTTGACAATTGTGTGTATTAGCGGCTGATTTTACTCAACAAATCTTTCCTGGCCTGGACACGCA
This sequence comes from Planctomycetota bacterium, assembly GCA_043811995.1. Taxonomy (GTDB): domain Bacteria; phylum Planctomycetota; class Phycisphaerae; order Sedimentisphaerales; family Anaerobacaceae; genus Fen-1362. The sequence continues at coordinate 5,361 of JBDRMP010000047.1, read as the reverse complement.
CTTTAGCGTTCTCGTAGCGTCTTTTTTCATCCGCTGTCTGGGGTAATATCGGGGCCACCGGACAGGGGTGTTTATCTTTATCAAGCGCCACAAAAGTCAGATGAGCCGTCGTAGCGATAACCTGCTTGGCGTCGTAAGGGTCTTCCCGAATGACCCGAACGCCAACTTCCATTGAAGTCCGGCCGACATAATTAACAGAGGCCTTCAGCACAACATGGTCGCCGACACGAATCGGCTCTTTGAACGAGAGCGAATCGATACTTGCCGTTACAACCTCTTTGCCGCAATGCCTTTGGGCGGCCATTGACGCAACCATGTCTATCCAGGCCATAATCGCCCCGCCAAAAGCGGTTCCGTAAGGGTTGGCCTGATTAGGCATCAACAGATACCTGCTCTCAACGACACTATCGGATGGTTTCTTGCCTTCCATATTTTTCTGTTATCTCCCAAAACCACAAAATAATTTTAGCCATAGAGTATTTTAGCCACAGATTCCACAGATTACACGGATTTATTTTAGACGCTGATTACGCTGTTGAACAAGCAACGGGAACTTGTTATACTGGCAGAAACAGCACGTGTTTGCCGATAAGGACTGTATGAACATTGATAGATAGGCATACAAAGAAATTGGAGGTGATATCATGAGTGTAAATATTCGTAAACCGCTCAAGCGATTTGTTCCTCATTTTATTGAGGCTCGAAAAGCAGGTCTTAACGAAGCAGATACTGTTCTCCGACTATGCCGCTTCTTTGAAGAAGTCCTTGGCTACGATGGCATTCAAGATATTAGCCGCGAAACTCAACTTAAACACAAATATATTGATATTTGTTTAAAGATTGACGGGCGGATACGTTTGCTCATTGAGGCCAAAGCAGCTGACCAAAAACTTCGTGATCGTCATATCGAACAAGCCCAAGCATATGCTGCCCAAAATAATTATCGCTGGGTTCTTCTGACTAACGGGGTCGATTGGCAACTATATCATCTCACTTTTGAGGAAGGCATCGATCACGAACGGGCATTTGTTATTTCTCTCGAAAATGAAGATTCGCTTGATGAAGCCGCCCAGAAGCTTAGCCTCCTCCACAAGCACTCAATACGAAAAGGAGAACTAGATAGTTTCTGGGAAAAGACGATTGCACTCTGCGCGGGTTCTGTCGGCAAGGTTCTTTTCAGCGAAAGTGTTCTTAGACTCATTCGTAAAGAAATCCATCGCGACACAGGGCTTCTCATCGACACAGAAGATTTGGCAAAGTCAATCCACGAAATGCTTTGTACAGAAGCCCGTGAAGAAATAGGTCCAATGCGTATACGCAAAAAGCGACATCTTGCCCGCAAATCACGTTCGGATAAAATTATCAAATCATCCCATGCTGAAGCACCAACAACTCAAAGCAAAGTTGATGAGACCGGTTCACAAGGCCCTTAACTATCCGCTGTTCGCTGAACGCTCTAAAGCACTACAGAGATTGTATTCGACGGGCAACTCCGCACTTCCGACTTCGTCCCGCACTTATTGTTGTCTAAAAACAATCATACCATTTATTGCGCCCATATCGCTGTTTCCATTCAATAGGTGCAGGACTACGCTGGATCCCTGCCTACTGCTTGCGGGGGCAGGCAGGTCGCGAGAAGGTTGAGCCCGGCTTCGCTTTTAGCTTCCGTCTTCGCTAAAGCTACGCCGGACAGGTCGCCGAGACAGGCAGTTGAAATCAACGTAATCTGCGGAAGCCCTGTACCGCTTCTGGTTCACGCCGAAGGCGGAAAAACAGTTTGAAACTATTGCTTGATTATTGCGGGAAGGGACTGTTTGTATTATAAACCAGTATCTTCCGGAGTATGCAGAAAAGCCGGATTTGATTACGTTTGTCGGAATGTGAAATGGCCGGTGAAAAAAATTATATCGCGGTAGATTTGGGGGCGGACAGCAGCAGGGTTATGCTTGGGGTGGTCTCGGCTGAGAAGCTGCGGCTGGAGGAAGTCCACAGGTTCAAAAACGGACCCGTCGAGCAGGATGGCTCCTTGCGATGGGACTTTGGAAAACTATTGGCGGAGGTTAAAGCCGGCATCGGCAAGGCGGCCAAACAAGCGGGCGGAGAGGTCGCGGGCATCGGAGTTGACAGTTGGGGCGTCGATTTCGGGCTTCTCGATGAAAAGGGCGAGCTGATAGAAAACCCGTATCATTACCGCGACAGCAGGACAAACGGGATGATGGAAAAGGCATTCGAACTGATGCCCAAGAGGGAGATTTATGAAAATACCGGCATACAGTTTATGCAGTTAAACACCATTTATCAGCTTTTCTCGACTCGACTGGCAAATTCTCCCGTTCTGGCAAAGGCAAAGAAGCTTGTATTCATCGCCGACCTCGTTTCATACCTGCTTTGCGGCAAATCTTACGCCGAATACACACTGGCCAGCTCCAGCCAGCTTATGGATATGCGGACGGGCAAATGGTCGCAAGAGGTCTTCAAAAAGCTCAATCTGCCGATTGAGATTATGCCTGAGGTAGTATTGCCGGGGACTGTAGTCGGGACGCTGACGAACGAGGTCGCGGAGGAAATTGGGTGCACCCGGATACCGGTAATCGCCGCCGGCTCGCACGATACGGCCAGCGCCGTCGTAGCGGTGCCCGCGGACGAACAAACCGAATGGGCGTATCTATCGAGCGGGACGTGGAGCGTAATGGGAGTCGAGATACTAAAGGCAATAGTCAACGAAAAGACCTTCGAGCATCAGCTCACCAATGAGGGCGGTGTCGAGGGAACGATTCGGCTGTTGACAAATATAATGGGAATGTGGCCCGTGCAGGAATGCAAAAGACAGTGGCAAAAAGAGGGGGAAGACCTGAGTTACGCACAATTGACGGCAATGGCGGAAAAAGCCGGGGCGTTTGCGGCATCGGTGAATATCAACGACGGCAGGTTTCTTGCACCTGGCGATATGCCGAGACGGATAAATGCGTATTTAGCAGAAACCAAACAGCAGGAAATCAAAGACAAGGGGCAAATGATGAGGGTTTTGCTGGAATCCCTCGCGTTAAAGTATCGTGAGACGCTGAACGGCCTGGAAGAGGTTGTCGCAAAGGAAATTGACGTGCTTCACATAGTCGGGGGCGGCTCGCAGAACGAGCTTTTGAATCAGTTTGCAGCCGACGCGACCGGCAAAGAAGTGATAACGGGGCCCGTCGAGGCGACGGCCATCGGCAATATCCTTATGCAGGCCTTGGCAACGGGGCAGATAGAAAGCGTATCACAGGGCAGAGGACTGGTGCGAAAGGCATTTGCGCTGAAGCAATACCAGCCGAAAGAGACGGCGGCGTGGGAAAGACAATACAAAAAAACACAAAAATTTGCACAAGCCGGCCAATGAATGATAAACTAACGCAATTGAACTGAAGCGCGGCCGGCGCCGTCAGGCATCCCTTTGGCGTAAGCCATCCCTTACGGGAACGGGAGGCGGACTCGGGCGTGTGGTGGTGAGAACGACTGAATCAAGAGGAGTATGTCAGAGTTGCCAAAGACGCAGTGTGCAGTGCAGTTAGTGGGGGCCAATGAGCTTGTGCTGAACAAGTCGAAACCGCTTGCCTCCCCGGGACGGCACCAGATTGTCTGCCGGGTGGAGGCGGTCGGGTTGTGTTTCAGCGATTTGAAATTAGTCAGGCAGTTTTCGTCGCATCCGCGAAAGACGGAGATTGTAAGCGGGATAGAGCCGACTGCACTTGCGGAAATTTCGAGCTACGTTCCGGGAGACAAGCCCACCGTGCCGGGACACGAGACGGTGGTGCGGGTGGAGGCGGTGGGTGAGGACGTCAAACAATTCAAACCCGGCGAGCGATACCTGGTCGAGACCGATTACCGCTGGCTGCCGACCTCGCAATCCAACGGCTCATTCGGCTACAACTTTGAAGGCGCGCTGCAGGAATACGTGCTGATGGATGAAAGGGTAATCACGTCGCCGGAGGGCGAGTCGATGCTTATACCCGTGCCGGAGCAATTGAGCGCTTCGGCGGTGGCGCTGGTAGAGCCGCTGGCGTGCGTGGAGAATTCGTACACGGGAAAAGAGAGAAGGCAGATAAAAGCAGACGGCGAGATGCTGATTGTCGCCGACGTGATTGTAACGACCAACGACCTAACGGAATTATTCAAGCAATATGGCCAGCCGGGCCGGATAACGTGGTTTTCGCAGTATGAACCGCCGAAGGTCGCGGACGCCGTTATGGAAACCTGCTCCGATCTTGCCCGGCTCAAAGACGCGGGCTTCGACGACGTGATTTATATGGGGAGCAATCCGAACAGGGTAGAAGCATTGTTCCCGAAAGTGAGCCCAAAGGGGCTTTTCAACATCGTGCTGTGCGGGGGAAGGTTCGGCAGAGACATTGTCGCACCCATCGGGCAGGTGCATTACAGCGGTATTCGGATAACGGGCACCGTCGGGTTCGAGCCGGCCGACTCGATGAAACATATCCCCGAAAGCGGCGCTGTTCGCAAAGGCGACAAGATAAACATAGTCGGCGCCGGCGGACCGATGGGGACAATGCACATCGTGCGCAACATCTGGCAACGAACCGAGGGGGCGACAATATTTGCCAGCGACACGGACGAACACCGGCTGGCGATGCTGGCGAGGGTAGCGGAACCATTAGCCAAAGAAAACGGCATCGCATACAGGCAATATAATCCCACGAAAGAACAGATTGCGGAGCCGTTCGATTACGTTGTGATTGTTGCGTCGTCGCCGGAGCTTGTCGGCGCTACAATAAAAATGGCGGCCAAGCGCGCGATAATCAACATATTCGCAGGGATATCATCCACGGCGTCAACAAAGGTGGATTTGGATACCTATATCGAGAAGCAGATGTATTTCATAGGAACAAGCGGGTCGGCGCTAGAGGATATGAAGCTGATGCTGGCACAGATAGAATCGGGGCGGCTCGACACCAACGTTTCGGTGGCGGCAATCTGCGGTCTCGAAGGGGTCTGCGACGGGATAAAGGCCATTGAAAACCGCTCGATTGGAGGTAAAATCATCGCATATCCGGTCTGCAAAGGTCTGGGGCTGACGGCGATTGCGAAACTGTCAGACAAAATGCCCGACGTCGCTGCCTGTCTGGATAACGGGCTGTGGACCGCGCAGGCCGAGAAGAAACTAATCGAACGATACAATTCAAGTCAGTCATCTTAACAGGCGACCGTCCCCATTTAATTCGACTCGGATTATATAACCTATTGACTTTCATTTCGTATAATAATCACAAGTTCATATATTGCAATTGGTTGTAATTGTCGACCACCGTTGCTTTGTTGAAAATAACAACCATAACTACAACTAATTTGGAATTATCTGAAAAAGTAAAC
>JBDRMP010000046.1:0-21548 GCA_043811995.1 Planctomycetota bacterium | reverse complement strand
CGAGCGAAGCGAAGCAATCTCAAACGCTCGATATTGAGAGATTGCTTCGTCGTCCCGATACACGCAGCGTTGCGACGAGCCCGTTTCGGAAATAGGGACTCCTCGCAATGACAAAAAAACCGAGGTTTTGTTAGATGCTCTTAGTGACTTTGTGGCGAGGAGTTATAATAATGCGGAAGTTTTCAATATCAAAACGATTTGAGAACAATGTCCCCATCAGTCCGGCTTCGCCGAATGGCTACGCCGTGGCGAGCGAGCGGGTATCGGCGGTTTGCCGGATGTTCGGCGTCGGTTTAGACCGGCTCGACGAGCATCGCAGGACGCATAAGTGCGATATCGAGGTTGAGGACGGGGACATTGTTTATATCACCGGGCCTTCGGGAGCAGGCAAAAGCGTGCTGCTGCGGGAGCTGCAAAGTTGCGTTCCGGCTGACGAGAGAATCAATATTGGCGAAATAGAATTGCCCGCCGACGTTGCGGCGGTGGACTGCATAGACGGCTGTTCGACGACGATTGAGGCCCTGCAGTTATTGGGTTACGCGGGGTTGAGCGACGTGTTCTGTATTCTGACGTCTCCGGCGAACCTGAGCGAGGGTCAGCAATACCGGTTTCGTCTGGCCTGCGCGCTTGCGGCGGGAAAAAAGGCGATATTTGCCGACGAATTTTGCGGCTCTCTTGACCGGATTACCGCGGCAGTGATTGCTTACAACGTTCGCAGGTTCGCCAAACGAAACAAGATGACGTTTTTTCTGGCGTCGAGCCACGAGGACATATTGGCGGATTTGCAGCCGGACGTGCTGGTCGTCAAACATTTCACAGGCCCGGCGGAAGTAGTTTACAAGGCCGTCGCTTGTCGCTCGTGAAGCGTCGTTCGAGATACGCTTCACGCTTCACGAAATACGACTTCAAGCTGATTTATGAGCTGCACCATAACACAAAATCTTGAAATTGTTCCCGGCACGAGAGCGGACTACGAAACGCTGTCGCATTATCATTATCGCGAAAGTCACGTCGGGTCCGCCATCGGCTGTGCCGACGGCGAGACCTCGCCCGCCGCTATGCGGCGAGGCGGGCCTTACGCAGCGGTATTCGCATTAAAAGGCAAATTTAGAACGGCGACAAAAATCGAAACCGTCGGCGTGATTGTTTATGCGATGCCCGTCTCGGGCTGCCGGATGCGTTCGGAGGCGACCCCGATTTTTTCGGGACTGGATAAAAGCACTCGGCTGAAACTAATCAACAAAAACATTCGCACAATCAGCAGGGTAATCATCGAGCCGAGGTTTCGCTCGCTCGGGCTTGCCGCTCGTTTAGTCAAAGAGACGATGCCGCTTATGAACACGCCTTTCGTAGAGGCGCTTGCGGTGATGGGCAGGGTGAATCCATTCTTTGAAAAGGCCGGCATGACACGTTTCGATGCGCCGCCGTCGGTTGGCTGCGTCCGGCTTATAGAGGCATTCGGCGCAACAGGAATCGATGAACAGGATTTAATCGACCTGCGGCTCGTCCAGCAGAAACTCGATGCGATGCTCGATGCTCGTTCCTCGATGCTCGATTTCATCGAACACGAAATGACCCGATTTTTGCAGGGTTACGGCCAAAGGCGGCTGATGAAGCCCGGTATCGAACGCACGAGATTCATCGTCAGCAAACTCACCGACAGGCCGGTTTATTACCTCTGGAAGAACCAAAACGTCGAATTGAGGGTATAAATTAAGGGCAGACCTTTATAAATGTCCCAAATATTTGGCTTGATTTTAGCCGATATGTATAGTAGAATTGAGTTAGATAAGGAAAGCTGGGCCAATGACACGCATTACAAATAAATCCATAAAATTTGCGTTTGACCGCGAAAAAGCCATTCAAGCCATCCTTTGGCTTCTTGGACGCAACAACGGGACGATGGATAAGCTAAAGCTCGTCAAGTTGTTCTTTTTGGCAGACAGAGAGCATTTAGCTCGCTATGGTCGCCCTATTGTCGGAGGCAATTATTACACTATGGACTTTGGCCCTGTTTCTTCTGAGTTGTACGATCTTGTTAAAGAAAAGGATACAGGGCTGCCATTTACTACAGAAAAGACTGACTATCAGATCAGAGCAAATGGAGTACCCGATCAGCGGCGGCTTTCTAAATCAGACTTGGATATCCTTGATGAGATATATAGCCACTATGGACATATGGACAAATTTATACTTGTTGATATGACGCACGAACTGAAAGCGTACAAAAAAAATGAACCAGCCAAGGGTACGCGCAACCAATTGCCTTATGAAGATTTCTTCCTCGATTTAGATGCCAAATCGCAGGAAATGCTTAAAATTATCCACGATGAGCAGGAGGCCTGGGCGGATTTCACCTAATGGAGTTGCCGGATAAATTGAAAATCCATGGCATTCTGACCCAGGGAGGGGCTTTCAAGGCGAAACTCCCAAAAGACTCTTACCCTCGATATTATTTCATCCTTAATCGCAACCCAGAAGCAGATGAGAAGATGGTGCTATTGTCAAGCACAACTAAATTTGAAGAACACAGGAATTGCGATGGAGGCAATGATGTGCATATACCACTATCGCGGCAAGACTACGATCGCTTCACGCAGAACTGTTTAGTCTGCTGCAATCGCCCACAGATTGTAGCTAAGAAAACCCTCGAAGAACGACTTGCCTCACAAAGGTATGAACTTCTGCCCGCTCTGCCAGCGGCCGTAACCGCAAGGATACTCCGTGGAATAGCAAAGAGTAATGTGGTAGACACCAATGTAAAAAAGATGGTACTCGGTGAAGAATGAAATAGTCCTTCCCGCATTTAAGCCTAAATCAAAAACGCTCTCCCTTGCCCACCATCGAACGCACGAGATTCATCGTCAGCAAACTCACCGACAGGCCCGTGTATTACCTGTGGAAAAACACAGGCGTTGAATTGAGAATTTAGTCCACCGCAGGCGGATAAAAATGAAGAATTTTGAATTGAAAGCAATTGCGATAAGCAAGCTGGCAGCACATCCTGATAATCCCAACGCGATGAGCGAGACGACATTCCGCAAGCTGGTTCGCAATATCGAGCGGACGGGATTGTATGAGCCGATTGTCGTCAGGCCGCATCCGAAGAAGAAGGATTATTTCCAGATTATCAACGGCCATCACCGCGTAAAGGCGCTCGAAAAGCTCGGGCGCAAGGTTGCGGACTGCGTCGTCTGGGACGTTGATGACGAGCAGACGGCTATTTTGCTGGCGACGCTGAATCGATTGACAGGAAGCGATGAGCCGGCAAAAAAAATAGAGTTGCTCAAAGAGCTGAAAGAGCGATTCGGTTCACTTGAATTATCGAAATTATTGCCGCAGACGCGCAGACAGATTGAGCAACTGACCAATCTGAAATTAAGTGCTGTCCCAGTAAGGCCCGCAGGGGAGATTTTCGCAATACCGCTTGTGTTTTTCGTAAGCCGGCAGCAGAAGGACGTTATTGAAAAGGCGTTATCGAGCATCGAGGAACGAGTATCGAGCAACGAGATGACAAAGGCAAAGCGACGGGCAATCGCTTTAACCACAATCGCAGGGCAGTTTCTGAATACACCAGGAGAAGATAAATGACGAACGTAAAGACGATAACAAAAAAGCAGCGGGCGGTAATTGAGGATTTATTCGCGGGCGTTGCGGATGAGCAGCAGGTTCTTGAAAAGAACCAAGTCAGCCGAAGGGTATATGAGAAGTGGCAGACGGACGAGTTTTTCCTTCGGGAGTTTGAGTTTCGGCTGCAACGCCAGCATCGGCAAAGCGAGATGATAATCGCAAGATACGCAACCGTAGCCGCGGCAAAACTGGTCCAGTTGACCGAATCGACAAACCCGGAAACCGCCCGCAAGGCCTGCCTCGATATCATAAATCTGCTGAGGCCAAATGCAGAACAAAACCCTCGCGAAGAACCCGATGCCGAGCAGCCGCCTGACCTGACGCCCGAACTGGCAGGTAAATTGCTGGCGGCTCTTGCGGCAAGTGAAATGCCGGAAGGGGACAATAAAAAAGCCAGACAATCGCTCCTTTAGGGTTCGCAATAATTTGCCGGGCGGTCTGGCTTTAAGGCGCTTTATGCGTTTTTTTCCCGCCATAAACCCAACGTGGTTTATGGCCTCAGTGGACCCGCGGGTTCGAATCACTTCCTCCATATAAAGCATACGTCAGGTTTTGAATAATCCAAATAAACGGCGAATAAGTTAGGATTTGCGCAAGAAGAGAGAGAGAGAGACGAATGCCTGAATCTCGCCCTCACTTTCTTCTGAAAGGCATCATCTCTCTTTAAAAACGATTTTTATGCTTTTTGGGATTAGCTTTTATCGCCCGTCCTTGACGTCCGCCGAGGGCTTATGCCTCGGCGGACGTCCCATCCCTCTACTTAAAATATATGCTACTTTTGACGCCGGCGTTAATACAGGCGAAAAAAATATATGTCATTTGAGTCGAAAAACGACAGACGTTATAATCAGCAGAAACATTGATGCTGAAAAGGAGACGACGATGAAAATAGCGATTGGCTCGGACCACGCGGGCTTCAAATACAAAGAGCAAATCAGAAAATGGCTAATCGAGAAAGGCCATACCGTTGACGATTTCGGCACCGATTCTGACAAGTCGTGCGATTACCCTGATTTTATCAGGCCTGTGGCACTGGCCGTCGCGGCAGGCAAATACGAACGCGGAATCGTCTTAGGCGGCTCAGGCAACGGCGAGGCCATCGTCGCAAACCGCATAAAGGGTATCCGCTGTGCCATCGCCTGGGATTTACGCAGCGCCAGATTAGGCCGGGCGCACAACGATGCCAATGTCCTTTCGCTGGGCGAGCGGATGATGTCGATTTCTGAGGCGATTGAAATTGTCGAGCTTTGGCTCGCCACGCCATTCGACGCCGGCCGACACCTCGCCCGCATCCAGAAAATCGACCCGCCTGTTGGCGAGGTCTCGCCAGAGGCGGACGCACAGTAAACACGTCAATCATTTCATTATTTACTCTACCGGAGTTCGGGAGGTAAATTATGACGGACGGCATCATTCTATCCTCAAAAGCACATTTACAGATTTCAGGGGCCGCTCGGCTGTATGAATCGCTTCGGCGGACGAGGCCCGCGACCAAAGAGGATTTGAAAAACTATATCAAGGTCTTTCTGGGAATCGACGTGCCGGATAAGAAAATCTGCCCCGAGCATAACAGTCCGCTCGATTACTTGTGGCATAGTTTCAGCAGCGACTTTACACAGCCCAGACCTGCAAACGCCGACTGCGTCGTCTGGGCGAATCGCGGCGGCGGCAAGACCGACCTCGCGGCGGTTGCGACGCTGCTGGACTGTATATTCAAGCCGAATTGCCAGGTTCGCATACTGGCCGGCTCCGAAGACCAGGCGGGCAGAATGTATCAATATCTCACCGGATTTCTGCGAAATGGCTTCGACAAGTTTCTTGCCGAACCAATCCGCAAAGCCGGCTGCCGGTTTGCAAATGGTTCGGCTGTTGACGTCCTGACGCAGTCGCAGGCGAGCGTCCGAGGCCAGCATATTCAGAAACTTCGCTGCGACGAGGTCGAGCTTTTCGATGCGGACGTGTTTAACGCCGCAAAGTTCACGACACAAAGCACGGACAGCATAGTCGCAGGTATGGAATCAATCAGCACAATGCACAAGCCATACGGCCTTATGCAAAAACTCGTTTCCTCGGCACAGCAGTTGAACACTCCCGTTTTCAAATGGTGCGTATGGGAAACAATCGAAAAATGCACCGATAGAAACTGCTCGCAGTGTCCCCTATGGGGCGACTGTGCAGGAAAGGCAAAGCAGGCAACAGGGTATCTAAAAATTGACGATTGTATTACACAGATGCGCAGAAGCAGCAGGGCGGGATGGGAGGCCGAGATGCTTTGTGTCAAGCCCAACCTCGAAAACGTCGTCTTCGACCAGTTTGATACCGCTGTCCACGTCAAGCCGATTGATTACGATGCCAATCTGCCTTTGTATCGCTCACTGGATTTCGGCTTCGCCAATCCGTTCGTTTGCCTGTGGATTCAGCCTGTCCCGAGCGAACCTGTCTTGAGCGAAGTCGAAAGAGTCGAGGGAGTCGACGGCGTTGGCGTCGTGCGTGTCATCGATGAATACGTCCGGTCTCGTGCGACAATCGACGTCCACGCAGCCGAGTTAAAGAGTCGCACACCCGGCGGCGAATCACGCGTTGTATCGACCTTCTGTGACCCCGCAGGCGCGGGGGCAAACGACGTTACAGGCACAAGCGCAGTCCGTGAATTACGCTCTTTAGGCATAAACGTTCGTTACCGCAGAAGTGGCATCGCGGAAGGTATCGAGTCAATCCGTCGGGCAATCCGCGCCGGCGACGGCAAATCCCGCTTTATCGTCTCGCTGAGATGTGCCCGCCTCATCGAGGCCCTGACCTGCTATCACTATCCCGACTCACCCTGTGGCGATGAACTACCCCTCAAAGACGGCGTTTATGACCACCCCATCGATGCCCTGCGTTATTTCTTCATAAATTTTGGGCACACCGTGAGCACGGAACGCAGGTTGTATTGACCTGAATTACTGTTGCGAGGGAAATCTGCGCAAAAAATAAAAAAAAACAGGACTGGGTCGGAGGGAGGGGAGAAAGCGAGATATCCCAGCCCTGTTGTTGGCTATGAAAACGAATTTTTACAAACAAATCTACCGGTGTGGGATTTACTGGAGAAGGTAGATTCTCATCTCAACTTCAAGCGTTATTCTACCATAACCAACTGAATCACGCAAGAGAAAATTCTTAAAAGAACGGAAATTTCCCACACAAGACCGGCGCAGATGCATTGCTATAAGTCCAGCTGCCATAAGCGCTTACAAAAGAAAAATGGGCAGCGGTCAGGAGGGAGGAGAGGAGAGAATTACCGCTGCCCGTGGTCATTGTTCGTGTTTTCTACGCCGGATAACACGATTAAGTTCGGGACCTTCCTTAAAATATTATTATTAATCCGGCGGACGGTTTGGTCAAGTGTTTTTTCGGATTTGCCGACCAAATCTGTTGTAGACGTCCGGCAAAATGAAATGAAACCGCTAAAGGACTATTTTACTAATATACCGTTACTGTTTCTCGTATTGGCCAATATGGCGCCGATTTACGGCGTTGTCGTATTCGGCTGGGATGCGTTTTATATCGTTCTGCTCTACTGGGCGGAAAACCTCATCATCGGCTTCTACAACATTCTCAAAATCGCTTTTGCAAAAGTCGAGCATCCGATACTCCATCTGGGCAAGCTTTTTATGATTCCTTTCTTCATCATTCATTACGGCGGCTTCGTCGCCGTCCACGGAATCTTCGTTTTTCTTATCTTCGGCAAAAGCGAAGGCGGCAAGGTGCTTGAGATGGGTAAGTACACCTGGCCCTGCTTTTTGGTCTTTGTGCAACTGCTCATCGGCGTAATCCGGCACTGCTGGACGACCATAGCGAACGATATGAAATATGTAATGGGGACCTTGTTTTTGAGCCACGGCGTTTCATTTGTCCGCAATTACCTCATAGCAGGCGAATACAAGACGAGCAAGCCCAAAGACCTGATGGGCCAGCCGTATTCCCGCATAGTGGTTATGCACATCGCAATTTTGGCAGGCGGCTTTCTCTCATTTTCCATCGGCTCACCTGCCGGCGTGCTAATTGTTCTCATCGTCTTAAAGACCATAATCGACATAAAGCTTCACCTCCGCCAGCACGGAAGCAAGACCCCAGACCCAAGACCTCATATCTGAGACCAAAGCCGAAATACGAACGACGAACGCCGACAGACGTGAAATCGCACTTCCGCCTCGGCATATTGCTTATCTCTATCGTTCTAACGATGCAATCGAAAAAGGTTCTAAAACAGCCAGGCGATGGCATCACACGACGCGAATAAATGAGCACTGGTTTCGCGCCAGCGATTGAAGGCGCTTAAACAAATAGGTGAAAAGAAAAAAAGTGGGCTGAGGCCAGGAGGGAGGAAGAGGAGGATTTTAACCTCAGCCCGTGGTTTATTATCAAACCGTTTCCGGTTTTAACTTTTATTCTTGCCCACCCTAAAGAAGTATTAAGACATCCTCGACAACACCCAATATATCAGTTTGCCGGACAAATGCAACAAAAAAAATAGCAGGAAATAAAAATTTTGTCGCGCATTTATTATCGATTGTTCGGTCAGGGATTTCCTTATAAACGGCTCATCCAAAACCCGACCCTGCCGCCTGGCCGGCGCCAGCTACAGCACTGCGTAGCCGATACCGCCAAATAAAACAGCTGTTGACTGACAACTGTTTACCAAAGCTGGTTGTTGACTGCAAGCAGCTTTTTGGGTAATTTAAACCGACTGTAAATCTCGATTTCGCAAAGACAAACGGCTTTTAGGCGCAAAAAGTATGCTCAAACGGACGGTAAGCTGTGGTCAGCTTCGGCTGGCGGACAAAGGCAAACGTGTAATTCTGGCTGGCTGGGTAAAATCGTATCGGGACCACGGAGGATTGATTTTCTTTGACCTGCGCGACAGGGAGGGCGTAACTCAATTGGTTTTTAATCCGGAGAAATTCTCCGAGGCGCACAAGGCCGCACAGGCAGTTCGCAGCGAATGGGTTGTGGCGGCAGAGGGGGTTGTCGAGCCGAGAGGCGAAGGGCTTGAAAACCCGAAGCTTGCCACCGGCCAGATTGAAGTGCTCGTTGAAAAGCTGGAGATACTCAATACCGCAAAAACGCCTCCTTTCGAGGTTGATACCGCTGAGAAGACAGGCGAGGAAGTCCGGCTTCAGCACCGCTACATCGACCTTCGCAGACCGGCGATGCAGGAAAAGCTCAAGGTTCGCCATCGCGTCACGAAAGTCGCCCGCGATTATCTTGACTCGCTGGGTTTTTGGGAAATCGAGACGCCTATGCTGGGTAAATCCACGCCCGAAGGCGCCCGCGATTTTTTAGTGCCGAGCCGATTGGTGCCGGGCACGTTTTACGCCCTGCCGCAGTCGCCGCAGCTTTTCAAGCAAATACTGATGATTAGCGGCGTCGAGAAATATTTCCAGATTGTCCGCTGTTTCCGCGACGAAGACCCCCGTGCCGACAGGCAGGCGGAGTTTACTCAAATCGACGTCGAGATGAGCTTCGTCGATTCAGACGACGTCATCGGCGTTCACGAAGTGCTTGTCGCCAAAATCTGGAAAGCGATACTCGGCGTCGATGTCCCCGTGCCGATGCGAAGGATGAGTTACAAAGAAGCACTTGCCAGCTACGGCATCGACAGGCCCGACCTGCGGTTCGATATGAGGTTAAAAGACATCAGTGATATCGTCGCCAAATCAAACTTCAAGGTCTTCACCGCAGCCATACAGGCGGGCGGTATCGTCAAGGGGCTTTGTGCGCCCCAGGGCGGCAACAAATACTCGCGAAACGATATCGAAAAAACGCTGACCAGTTTTGTTGCTGACTACGGAGCCAAAGGGCTTGCATGGTTCAAGGCCAAAAACGAAAATGGAAAAGTCACACTTACCAGCAGTTTGACGAAATTCTTCAGTCTAGAACAGCTCGAACAAATTGCTAAGCGGTTTGACGCGAAGGACGGCGACCTCGTGCTGTTTGTGGCGGGGGACGAAAAAGGAGCCAACAAGGCGCTGGCGCCGCTTCGATGCAGAATCGCAAAGGATTTGAAGCTCTACGACGAGAACAGGTTTGAATTCGTCTGGATAGTCGATTTCCCGCTGTTCGAGTGGAATGAGGACGAGAAACGCTACGACTCGATGCACCACCCGTTTACGTCGCCGATACCGGCCGACTTTTCGAAGCTCGATTCCGACCCTGCCCACATCACCGCCCAGGCATACGACATCGTCGTCAACGGCTCGGAAATCGGCGGCGGCTCCATCCGTATCCACAGGCCCGAAATGCAGGTAAAGGTTTTCGACCTGCTGAAAATTACCAGAGAACAGGCGCAGGTGCGCTTCGGTTTCTTTCTCAAGGCGCTCGAACACGGGGCTCCTCCCCACGGCGGCATCGCGCTGGGGCTTGACCGGATGATTATGCTGCTGACGGGAACCGACAATATACGCGATGTTATCGCATTCCCCAAGACACAGAGGGGCCAGTGCCTGCTCACCAACGCTCCCAGCGAAGTTGACCAGAAGCAATTGGATGAGCTGAACCTGCGAACGCAGAAACATTCGCACGAAATCGCCGAAGAGCAAAAACAAAAATAGTCAAAGATATAATTCGTCATCAAGAACGGCCTAAGTCAGGCGGGTAAAGTCGACGTTATGCGTCAGCAGATAAACAAAATATACCATTCCATTCTTGTATTTTTGCATCTTTCACCGCTTTCTCTGGCGGAAAAATGCCGGATTGGGTTCGGTGCGGCGGTGTTGCTGACGCTTGTGCTGGCGCTGCTCATTCCATACGCGTGGATGCGCCAGCTCACCAGACAGATTCTGCTTGATGCCAGCAGGGCCAGGGTGGAGTCGCTGGTTCGCCGGCACTTCCAGATTCGTCCCGCCGGCGAAAACCCGCTGGCGATTCTGGACGACCGCGGCAACGTTATGGACCCGAACAAGACCGATATTCGCTGGGTCCGCTTCAAAAAGGATGAGAAACAAATCGTAGGACTGACCGGCCGGCAGCGGCAGATGGTCGAGGCGCTGGCGCGGGACGAGGAAATCCCCGACCAGATACGCTTCGAGAAAAGAAAACGAAAGCTTTACGCCAGCTACGTGCGGGTTTTTCGGGCGACCGAGGGCTGCGTAAGCTGCCATAATCCGCAGGGTTCGGCCGGGGCTTTCAACCGCAACGAGGCCGTCGGAGCCGTCATAATCGAAAGGCCTGCCGCTGAAATCAGCAGGGCCTCTCTTCTCAACCTCGTCTGGATTTTCGTCGCAATCCTTATCGGCGGAACCGGTGCTTTCGTCGCATTTTACATTATAACCCAGCGGGTAATTTTGAGCCCGATTCGCCAGTTGCGAGCGCTGGCAAACAACGTTGCGGAAGGCAACCTCGACATCAGAAGCTCGATAAGCACCCGCGACGAATACGAGAAACTGGCGGAGGCGTTTAACCATATGTTGGATGGTCTCCAGGCAACCCAGGAGAAACTTCGCCAGGCCAACAGGCAGCTGGACGACAAGATAATCGAGCTGTCCGAGCGCAATATAGAGCTTTTCAAGGCAAACAAGGTCAAAGGCGATTTCCTTGCCAGTATCTCGCACGAGTTCAGGACGCCTCTGAACTCCATTATGGGTTTTGCCCAGGTATTGCGGGACAAGCCCGAGCTGGTCAAAGGGGACAAGGGAAAGAGATATGCCGAGAACATCATTGTCGGGGGTACTCGGCTGCTCAATATGATTAACGACCTGCTGTATCTGGCAAGGGCCGAGGCCGACAAGATTCAACTGCATATCGAACAGACGACCGCCGAAAAGATTGTCAACGCCGTGGTTGTCTCGTTTTCTGAAATGGCGCGGGAGAAAAACCTCAAGGTTAAACTCGAAGTGCAGCAAAATATCCCGGCCTTCGTGACCGACGCGGGCAAAATCCAGCAGATTCTCGAAAACTATATGAGCAACGCCGTAAAGTTCACGTCCGAAAAAGGCAGGATAGAATTAAAAGCCGGTCTCCGCGACGACAAGACCGTGCGATTCTCCGTAACCGACACCGGCTGCGGGATAGCCGAGCAGGACCGCGAAAAGATATTCCAGAAGTTCGGGCAGCTCGGCAGTCCTCTTACGCGGCAGTCGAGCGGCACGGGGCTGGGGCTTGCCATCAGCAAAGAGCTGGCGGATATGTTAGCAGGCCAGGTCGGCTTCGAAAGCCAGCCCGACAAGGGCTCAACCTTCTGGCTGGATATTTCCCTGACTGCTGCCAAAGACCAGCAGCAGTGACAATGCAGGCCCGTTGTTGAAGCATATAATCGGGTTGGGCATCCGGTCGGGCCGGAGGCAATGATTTGTGCGAAGGCAATAGGGACAGCTTATTTGACTAATTGCAGGCCCGCCAGCGCGACGAATTTGTCTTCGACGACCTTGAAGATTCCTTCGAGGCCCGTTACGGCAAAGATGCCCTTGGTGGCCGGCGCGACGTTGCAAAAGATAAGCTGATGGTCCCAGTCCAGCAGCATTTTTCTAAGCTTGAGCAGTTTCGACAGGGAGGATGAAGTTATGATATCGACGCTTGAAAAGTCCATCACCACGTCGCAGTCGCCCCTGTCTCTGACAATGTCGGCGACGGTTTTGAGCTCGTCGCTCATCAGCGGTTCGGCGGGCAGGTCAACGAGCACGATATTTTCCGACCAGTTCTGAATTCCCATTTCTAAAGCCCTCGGGTTATCAAAAATAATTTCTGTTACAGCCAATTTTGTATCGGCACACATTTGGGGCGAGTTAAACAAAAAATCCGGCCGTATGGAGTTAAAGGATTTGGGGTGTTTAAAACGAGTATATTAAAGCGGCCGTATAGATTATAATCAGGTATCAGGCCGGAAACGGCTGATTATCGGGCCAAGCCCGGCTAGGTATTTTGTTCGAAGTGTTATATGAACATTTTAGGAATATCTGCGTTTTATCACGATAGCGCCGCCGCCCTTGTGCGCGACGGGCAGATTTTCGTCGCTGCGCAGGAGGAACGGTTCACCCGGAAAAAACACGATAATCGTTTTCCGATAAATGCGGTGAATTGCTGCCTTGCCGCCGCAGCTTTAGACGCCGAACAGCTCGATTTCGTCGTCTTTTATGAAAAGCCCCTGGTTAAATTTGAACGGCTGCTTGAAACATATATCAGCTACGCGCCTCGAGGTTTTGGGCAGTTTTTGATTGGGGTGCCCGGCTGGCTTCGGCAAAAGCTGCACCTGCCGCGAGAAATGGATAAGGCCCTTGGGCACAGATATAAAGGACGGTATCTTTTTACAGAACATCACGAATCGCACGCGGCAAGCGCGTTTTTCCCGTCGCCATTTGACCAGGCCGCGATTCTTACCCTCGACGGCGTAGGCGAATGGACCACCGCAAGTTTCGGGACCGGCAAAGGCAATAAAATTTGCCTTACAAACGAGATAAAATTCCCCCACTCGCTTGGACTGCTTTACTCGGCCTTTACGTATTTTACCGGCTTTAAGGTCAACTCAGGCGAGTATAAACTGATGGGCCTGGCGCCATACGGCGAGCCGGCTTACTACGACCTGATAACCAAAGAGCTGATTGACATAAAAGAGGACGGGTCGTTCCGTCTGAATATGGCGTACTTTACATACTGCCATAAAATGACAATGGTGGGCCGGAAATTTGAAAAGCTTTTCGGCGGGCCTGCCCGCAAGCCCGAAGGACCTTTGACGCAGCGCGAAATGGATATGGCCGCCTCGATACAGCGGGTCTGCGAGGAGGTGATGCTTCGCTCGGCTCGGCACGTGCACAGGCAGACGGGAATGAAAAATCTCGTTCTTGGCGGGGGCGTGGCTCTTAACTGCGTCGGAAACGGTAGGATATTACGCGAAGGGCCTTTCGAGAATATCTGGATTCAGCCGGCCGCCGGCGACGCGGGCGCTGCGATTGGAGCGGCGCTATTGGTGTGGTATCAGATATTGGATAACCCGCGAAAGACAGAAGGAACGGATGCGCAAAACGGGTCGCTATTGGGCCCGGCTTACAGCGACGAGCAGATTCAAACGTATCTTAACGGCATCGGTGCAAAATATCATATTTACAGCGACTTCGAGCAGCTTGTTGACAAGGTTTCGGATTTAATAAGCAATGGCTCGGTAATCGGGTGGTTTCGGGACCGGATGGAATTCGGGCCGCGGGCGCTTGGCAATCGCAGCATCATAGGCGACGCCCGCAGCGAGAAGATGCAGTCCCTGATGAACCTAAAAATCAAGTTCCGTGAATCCTTCAGGCCTTTTGCGCCGTGCGTGCTGCGGGAGGATGTCGATAAATATTTCAAAATGAGGCACGAAGAAGACAGTCCGTATATGCTTCTTGTGGCCGACGTTAAAGACGACATTCGTCTGCCGGTTAATCCTGAGGCATCGGGGCTTAAGGGGCTTGATAAGCTCAGGGCCAGGCGCAGCATTATCCCCGCTGTTACTCACGTCGATTACTCGGCAAGGATACAGACAGTTGACCAGAAACGACACCCCGAGCTGCATCGGCTGATGAGCCGGTTCAAGGAAAAAACCGGCTGTTCGGTGATTATCAATACCAGTTTCAATATTCGCGGCGAACCTATTGTCTGCTCGCCGGAGCACGCCTATCGATGCTTTATGGCGACGGATATGGACGTGCTGGTTATGCAGAACCAGTTGCTTTATAAAAACGAACAGCCAAAGGCAAAGCGGCAAAGCGTCGATAAATATATCGCTCAATTTCAGTTGGATTGACAAAAAATGTCATTAGTTGAGATAAACTGGAATCCCGAAAAAGGCCAGCTTCGCCTGTTCGGCCTGGCGGCAATTATTGTGCTCGGCGTCGTCGCCGTTATCCTGAGATTTGTGTTGGGCGTATCAGGTATCGCGGCTGTTTTTGTGGCCGGGGCGGGATTGTTTATATTTATCGTCTCGCTTATTTCCTTTAAGGCCGCCAGAATTATTTATCTCGGACTGACCTTCGCTGGATTGCCTGTCGGAATTGTGATAAGCTTTCTGCTGATGGCGGCGTTTTACTTTTTTATATTGACGCCCGTCGGACTTGTCTTCAAACTAATAGGCAGAGACGCCCTTGCCAGAAAGTTCAGGACGGATGCCCCGACGTACTGGACGTCTCACACGCAGAGCAGCGACCCGGCACGTTATTTCCACCAGTTTTGAGAAAAAGATGGAGAATAAAATGGAGACGAGCGGCCATAAAAGCAATGAGTTTGATAAATTAGCCCGACAGAAACGCCCGAGTATTGTCGCCGAGTTCTGGTTTTTTCTAAAGCACAACAAAAAGTGGTGGCTGATACCGATACTGCTTATATTTTTGCTTTTAGGATTGCTGGTAGTTCTCGGTGGCTCCGCTGCCGCTCCGTTTATTTATACTCTTTTTTAAGCGTGTCCGGGCTTAATCGCTCTAAAATGTTCGGGTCAAGGGATACTGCTTTGAGCCGTTCCTTTTCGGCCTCTTCGAGCTGTCCTTTTTGCCGGAGCAAAATCGATAAACAGAGGCGCAACAAAGCGTTATCCGGTACGGCAGCTATGCCTTTTCGATAAACTCGTTCGGCCTGCCTAATTTTGCCCTGATGACCGAGAACCCAGGCCAGGTCTATATAGCCGGGGACAGATTTGGGGTCTAATTTAATCACTTCAGCAAAGTATTTTTGCGCCTTTTCGTATTGTCCCATTTTCTGGCACAATGTTGCCGCCATATGATTGGCGATTAGAAACGTCGGCATATACCTGGCTGCCTGTTCGGTGTGTTCGAGGGCTGAATCGAAACGTCCCATTTGTGCCTCCATATCGGCAAGCGCGGCCAGTGCTTCAAAATCAAAAGGTGTCTGCTCGGTAATAAGGCGACACTGCTGGGCGGCGGCATAAACGTAATTCGGGTCTCCATAAAGCAGTCTAAAGTAGTTAAACCGCAGGTAGCGGTCGGTGCTGTTAAGCGAAACGGCTTGCTCGTATTGCTCCATCGCCTTGTCGAAGGTCGCAGAGTTGATGGAATTATTAAGCTGTTCATACTTTTGTCGCCAGAAATCCGTCGCCTCTTCGTGATATGCCTGATTGGTAAACGGCTGTTTTTTGCTGATGATTTCGAGGTGTGTTTGTGTAACGCGGAGACAATCATAGACCGTAAATGCCAATTGCCTGGCGCACTCATCCTCGCTGAGAAAAGCGGCATTTGCGGCTTTTTGCGCCTTTATCTTGTCCGGCAGAACCTGCTCAACTTTGTCAAAAATAGTTTTGGCGAGCAGAAAATTACCCGAAAAAACAGGATGCACGTGGTCGAAAAACAGCTCGAAGCCGGGACAATTGTGCGGGCTTTGCCGGGCGAATTCATCGGCGGCGTCAACAAAATAAACGCCCTGGGCAAATCTATTTTCACTGACCTGGCGAATAATTCGGTTGATGGTCGAATCCGCACGAAACCGCAAAGTATCAAGCTCCATCGCCCGGACGTAACTTTCTTTGGCCTGGTCAAACTGCTCCAGGTTCCACTGACACCGCCCTGCGCGAAACTGCAATTCCGCGTAAGTATCGTCAATCTCCGCGGCGGCAAGATAATTCTCAATTGCGCCCGTGAAATCCCTCAATTTTTCAAGATTCAGGCCGGCCTGGTAAAGACCGTTAAACTTCTGCTTTTGCTGCTCATCAAGACCGCGTTTATGCATCGAGGCAAAAGGAGGGCAATCCTTCAAGTTCACCGCGACGGTCGATACTATGGTTTTTGCGCCGGACTTTTGTGCAATCCTGATGATGTCCTCAAGATTTCGGCGAAAGTGGCTGTAAACATATTGCATTTTATCATCGTCGTGTCGGATTTGTTTGCCGAGGAACATCTCAAGGCCGCCCCAGGTTTTCGGTGTTGTTTTGGCGCGGCTTGTGATGCCGGCAAGACGACTTATCAACTGGCCCACTTTGGTTGCCTTCATTGCGACGTTCATTCTGATAAGGAGCAGGCTTTTTGAAAGCGACGAAAAAATTGTCCCCGCGCCGTATGGCCCTACGACCTCATTGTTGCCCATATAAACCACAAACAGGTCGGGTTTTAGGCGGGCGCAGTCCTTAGCAATCGGGACAATTGAATGTGAGTTTATGGCCACCATAGCGGCTGTATATACCTCGAAGTTGACCGACGGGAACTGCCGGCGCAGCATAACGGATAAATGCCGGCCGAAGCAGTAAGATGGGTCCGGGTCGCCCCAGGCCGCAGATTCCCCGAGTATGAAAATCCGGTATGTGTTGTCCGTCTTGTCCGCGGGAACAACGAAAGGTGGTAAAAAGCGTGAGATTTCCGGGGGGAAAAAACGCCAACCGAATTTGTTATTGCTGCAGAAAACGGTCCGACCTTTGACCTGGGATTTCACAAATGCAGAGGGTGGAAATCCGTAGCCGACAACCCGAAGAACAACCTCCAGCAGTACCAAAATCAGAATCGGCACGATAATTGTAGTGATTACGCGGAATAGCCACAAACGTCGGGTCGATATGCAAGGAAACTGCCGGTCTTTGGTGTTTTTGTCTTGAGATGCTGGACCTGTTGCTTTTTTGTTCATATTTTACAGCTTCCTGTCTAATTTGCGGTAGCTGACGGCCTCGGCGATGTACTCGGGCTTTATATCGGCGCAGTCGGCCAGGTCGGCGATGGTGCGTGCGACCTTGCATATTTTGTCGTGCGCTCGCGCGGACAGGCCGAATTCAGTCATCGCCTGTTTGAGAAGCATCTCGCAGGAGGCATCGAGCTTGCAAAACTTTTCAACCTGCTTGTGTGTCATTCGCGAGTTAGTTATTATCCTGCCGTCGCCGAAACGATTTGCTTCAATGGCGCGGG
The DNA here is from genome assembly GCA_043811995.1 of Planctomycetota bacterium. Classification (GTDB taxonomy): domain Bacteria; phylum Planctomycetota; class Phycisphaerae; order Sedimentisphaerales; family Anaerobacaceae; genus Fen-1362. The sequence goes on along the minus strand of JBDRMP010000046.1, from coordinate 4,080 downwards.
TTCTTATTACGTCCGCCCTTATAGTGGCGGAGTCCAGTTGAGTTGCCTTGCTTCGCAGCTTGCCAAAGCCGACAGGCGGGACGTCTATGTGGATGTCGATTCGGTCGATGAGCGGGCCTGAGATTTTCGAGAGGTATTTTTCGACCTGGCCCGGCGTGCATTTGCACCTGCGAAAATCGCAGCCATAGTAGCCGCAGGGGCAGGGATTGCAGGAGGCGACCAGGAGAAAGGTGGAAAAATACGTTACGGATTTTTTGGCGCGCGACACGGTTACAGTTCCGTCTTCTAAGGGCTGGCGTATCATTTCGAGGACGTGGCGTGGAAACTCCGCAAACTCGTCGAGAAAAAGGATTCCGTGATGAGCAAACGACAGCTCGCCTGGTCGAGCGTTTGTGCCGCCGCCAATGAGAGCTGGGCCGCTTGCGGTGTGGTGCGGCATACGGACTGGCCGCGTCGCCAGCAGCGCCTTGCCTTTGCCTAAAAGACCTACGGATGAATAAATTCGTGTTGTTTCGAGCGATTCTGCAAGAGTCAGGGGCGGCAGGATTGTCGCGAGGCGCTGGGCGAGCATAGTTTTGCCTGCGCCGGGCGGGCCTATCATTAGGATATTGTGCCCGCCTGCGGCGGCAATTGTGAGGGCGCGTTTTGCGCTTTCCTGTCCTTTTACGTCGGAGAAATCAAAGTCGTATCGGCTTTGGATATTGAAAATTTCGTCGATGTCAATTGTGGTGGTCTGCAAAGGCAATCGGCCTGCCAGAAACTCGGCGGTTTGGGTAAGCGAGCCGACACCATAAACTTCGAGGCCATCGACGACGGCTGCCTCGGAGGCGTTATCCAAAGGAACAATGATTCCTCGAAATCCGTTTGCCTTTGCGGTCATTGCCATACTTAAAACGCCGTTGACTGGTCTGACCCGGCCATCGAGGGCAAGCTCGCCGACGATGCAGAAGTCCTTTAATACGGTGCTGCTAAAGACGTTTTGTCCCAGAAGCATCCCCAGCGCAATAGGTAAATCGAACGATGGGCCTTCCTTTTTGGTATCGGCTGGCGCGAGGTTTACCAATGACTGGGTTTTTGGGTATTTGTAACCACAGTTGACGATTGCGCTTTTGACACGTTCGGCGCTCTCTTTTACGGCCGCGTCGGGCAGGCCTACGATGAGCGTCTTTTCGAACCCGCCTCTTGCGACATCGACCTCGACTTCGCAGACGATTCCTTCGATACCTTCCAGCGCGACGCTATACAGCTTGGCTAACATACTATCCCTCGGTTTTGTTGTGAAAGAAGGGGTATTTTAAGTATCTGTTGGCCCGGCCGCAAGGGTTTTTAGATTCTCGATTCTAGATGCTGGATACTGGATACGCGATACTGGATTCTCGATGCTGGATACTTGATGCTCGTCGCTGAAGGAGGGAAGTTCATTGTTCGTGGTTCGTTAATGAGGAATAGTTACTGGTTGCGGGTTACTAGTTGCTGGTTACGCCCGCCGAAGGGGGGGGGCGGAAACGATAATTGACAGTAAGTGCGGGAGGGATTTTGTGGGCCGCACATTGCTCTAGTCCTTTTGATTAGTCAAAAGGACTACGAATATTTATTTGAAACGATGTTTTTTGAGTTAGGGATTTGGGGATGGGGGCCCTGCTGACGTTAGGGCCCGACAACGGCATGCGGGGAGAGCCGGGGGAATAAGGAAACCGCCGACCCGGCCGCAAGGGTTTTTGGCTTTGAACAAACCATTAATATATTTTTACTTCGATAGAGAACTAACATTCATTCCAGCGAAAATTAAACCAAAGATGCAAATTACTGTGATGAGAGAAAAAACAATCAATATAATCTTTGTTCCTAAATTCGCCCCTTTGGACATTTCGCTATATCTTGCCAAAATATACAAGCCAATCATAAGACCTATCGTAGGAATCATATTTTAGCATCCTTTCTTTTTATCAATATGTTCACCTGATCTTTATTTCAATCTATTTGTAACGAGGCAGAGAAGGCACAGCAAGCCCAACCACAACTCTAAAGGTTGTTACTATCGGCGGTATCTTTTACTGCCAAGGGCTCCTTCGGATTTGCTGCAAGGTAGTCGTTGATGAATTTATCAACAATACTTTTGATGGAATCACGCACGAATATTGAATCTGAACTACTAAATAACACACCATTAACCGACCAAGTTTGAGCAAGTACGACCGTTTTTGACCGTAACAACATTACTGCTTCACTCAAATTAACAGATATTGCTCCCGTGAGAATCGCAGAAGAGTTGGTGTTAGCGTTTACATTAACATAAAGAAAAGACCCTCCCGGTTTTTTAAGACTTTCCTCTTCTGACACAACTTTGATACCATATTTGCGTAACTCCAGTTCCACATCAGTTTCAATGACTTGCTTTATCAATCCTTTTTTCTCCACTTCTGGCTCTATATATTCTACAATCACATAAATCTCTCTGAGTCCATTCAAAACGTCACGCTTATTTTTGGCATAGGTGAGAGTTGAAAGAGTCTCATTTGCAGCTTTTTCCGGCTCCCCTGCCAATGCAATATACCACCCCACCAATAAAATGCAGACCACAAAGACAGCCAAAACTATACGTTTATTTATCTTCATAAACCTCTCCTTTCAGGGCCAATAAGCCCTACAAGAAAAGCTATCAACTATATCTCCGATTGTCAAGGTTGAAATATGCTATTGACGCAGAAACCAGTCGAAGATATGATAGGGAATGTCAATCTTGATTTTTTGAGGATTCAAAATAAAGTATGGAAATAAATTGGGGTCTCGTCAAAGACATAGCCGTCCCTCTTGTGGCGTTGGCACTCGGTAAGTTCCTTGACAGTTGGTTACTTAAAAAGCCAAAACTGATTTCATATTTGGGACACGTGTCAGCTTTCACACTTCACGATGATAAAAAAACTGTAATCCATACACACGCGGTCGTCATTCGGAATGCTGGTCGAGTATCGGCCACAAACGTTAGGATTGGCCACCATTATTTGCCTGAAAATTATCAACTTTTTCCTAATGTTGCTCATAACATTGAAAAAACTGAGACAGGTGGAGGAGAAATAATCATTCCAAAACTGGTTTCAGGTGAGCAGGTTACAATCTCATATCTTTACTTTCCGCCGCTTACTTATGCTCAAATAAACTTATATACCAAATCAGATGAAGGATTTGCAAAGATTTTGACTGTTATTCCTACTCCGCAGTTACCAAAATGGATAATCCGCTTAATTTGGATTCTTATGTTTGTTGGTGTCGTTTCAATTCTTTATGCAATCGTCGAGTTAATAAGATGGATTGTATCACATTAACATCGCTAACATCTTATTGCCTCGCTATAATATGGAGAAAAAGATGTCATCTTTAATTGACACAGCTAAAATCGTTTATGACCTCGCCAAAAAAGGAATGAGTATTGACCTTCAAGAAAAGCTAATGCAATTACGTGAAGAAGCACTTGAACTTCAGGAGGAAAACTTAAATCTAAAAAAAGAAAATCTGAAACTAAAAGAGCAAATCGAGTTTCAGGAAAAGGTGCAATTTAAGAAAAAAGTATATTTCCGTGATGGTGACACAATTCCCCTTTGCCCATACTGTTATGAAAAATCTAAACATCTTATTCACTTGAGTCAAGAGACAGGAGCAGCAGGCAGAGAGCAGGAGATTTATAAATGTCAAGAGTGTGGAACTGAATATTCAAGTATCCGTGGAGACGATTTTACGATTTACGTTGGGCGTTTGATAAGAAAATAATTTTTTCACAAATAACAAGCAGTAAAGTTCTTTGTCCTATACTGTTTTTACACCCCAATCCCTACTACCCTCTGAAATCTCAAATACGCTAATCAATTTAGCGTCTCAAAATTCTTCGCAACAAAATGTTAATCTGGGCAAATTAAACGCTTGTATAATACAAATGTATCATACATGACATTGTCCCAATCGTAGTTGGAGGTTTGAATGGCTACTCCAGTTCTCATAGTTTACGCTACCTTTGATTTTCCGTCAATTCTTTCTTCTTCAGCCAACTCTTTCAGCTTCGCTTCAAGTATCCATAACTGCTGATAG
>JBDRMP010000045.1:0-5189 GCA_043811995.1 Planctomycetota bacterium | reverse complement strand
GGCTATCAGCAGTTATGGATACTTGAAGCGAAGCTGAAAGAGTTGGCTGAAGAAGAAAGAATTGACGGAAAATCAAAGGTAGCGTAAACTATGAGAACTGGAGTAGCCATTCAAACCTCCAACTACGATTGGGACAATGTCAAATACCCGCCTGCTGTGGACGTTCTCCACACTTTACCGATTCTATAAAAAATCCGAATTCCAGAACCTGGCGAAACGGGCTTACGATTATCTTATTGAGCACTTCTGGGACAACAAATACGGGGGCTTATTCTGGATGCTTGACTGGCAGGGAAATCCCATCGAGGATAAAAAGCAGACCTATGGGCAGGCATTTGCCATATATGCCTTTTCCGAATATTACAAGGCCTTCACGCAGGAAGAGGCGCTTGAAAGGGCAAAAACGCTTTTTGAGTTAACAGAAAAATACATGCGTGACGCAAAAAATGGAGGTTATTTCGAAACCCTTACCCGAGATTTTCACATAGCCGAAAACCAGCGCCTCAGCGAAGTGGATATGGCTGAAAAGAAATCAAACAACACCCATCTTCATATGTTTGAGGCCTTCACTAACTTGTATGCTGTCTGGAAAGATTCTCTGCTGGGACAACGGCTTGAGGAATTGCTTCAAATATTTACCGACCACATTATCAAAAAAAACGACAAATGTCACTGTCAGCTCTTCTTTGATGAGGTCTGGAACTCAAAATCAGACCACATATCCTTCGGTCATGATATCGAGGCAAGCTGGCTGCTGGACAGGGCCGCCCAAACCCTCAATAAACCGAAATTGCTGGGAAAAATCCACAAGGTCTGCCTGGCACTGGCAGAGTCGGTTTACCAATACGGTATGGACAATAAACAGAGCTTATTCTATGAAGCGGATTCGACTGGGATTATCGATGCCAACAAAGATTTTTGGGTCCAGGTAGAAGCCGTAGTTGGTTTCCTGAACGCCTATGAGCTTGGCGGCGAAGAGAAATACCTCATCACGGCCCTCAATATATGGCAGTTCATTGAAGACCGTCTCATTGACAGAAAAAACGGCGAATGGTTTTACAAAGTTTCTTCAAAAGGCATCGTTGATAATCAATCCTTCAAGGTCTCTGAGTGGAAATCCGCCTATCACAATTCCAGGGCATGCCTCGAAATAATAACAAGAATTGAGAAAATTCTAAACAAAAACAGGGGCAAAGACACTTCAAAGTCCGGCTCTTAACATTTGAGACGCTAAGCACATTTTTGGGTGCCTGCGCAGAGGTCTATAAAATACTTGCATCGGCTGATGCCGAAGGGCATAATGGTGGCCGCTATGGAACTCGAATTTGAAGAAAAACAAGGGGCACAAAACGGGAGAGAAAAAATGAACCAGGAACCAAGAACGGGCAATCTGGTTGATACGACCGATTGTCTCGAAGCAGTCAGCGTCATCAGGTGCTGGAAGAACTTTCTGTTTATAATCATTCTGCTGGCCCTGCTGCTTGTTCAGGCCTCATTTTGGCTGGTTAATTTCGAGCGGTTTAACTCCGAACAGCCGACAGCTGACACAGACCTTTCGGCTCCGGTTGCCGATGTGAATTCGCCCGATACTCAAACCACAGACAAAATCAGGCAGGCCGCAAAACAAATCGCCTATGATTCCAATGCTGTCGCCGCCGCATCTGAACAACCGCTGCTCGCCGCAGAACCGAACCGCCCTGACGCAACTCCCCTGCTTACCTCTGACAAAGTGGTGAGCAAAACCAAGAAACCGTCGCTGGCAACAGTAAGCCATTGGTTTTACCCCAGACAAAACCATATTTCAGCCATCGTGAGATTTCTGAATTTTGTCCTGATTCCCAGTGCGTTGCTTTACTGTCTGACGATGCTCTTTTCGTTCAAGGTCTCCCTTATCGGCCGACTGGGCGGCATCAACCATATCGCAAGGGCGTTTTTCCTCTCATTGTTGTTTTTAGTATTGCTCCTGCCCTGGCAATTGCTGTTTGCACCGGTCTTTGCAGGCGCGATGTTCACGCCTTCCGAGCTAATCAACGCCTGTCAGGCACAGAAAACCCCTCTTGCCTACGTATCTATGTTTCTGCGCTTCACCGGCTACTGGCTGCTGGTCCTTCTTTTGCTGCTGTTTGCCCAAATCCGAAGTATGCGCTGGGCCAGGGCGACTCTGCGGCGGCTCGAAGTTATATAAAAACCTCTGAATAATTCGCTGGCCGATTACTTTGATTTATGACAGGCCCTGTCTTTGTAAAAAAAAAGAAACATAGGAAAAGACGCAACGTCGTTATCGACTGGCTCGCCTATATCGGCCTGCGAATACTCGTCGCAATCCTTTATTTCTTCAGCGTCGAAACAAATCTCCGGTTCGCCCGTTTCCTGGGCCGACTGATGTGGCGTTACTACCATCGCGGCAGAGCACGGGCACTTGAAAACCTTCGCGCAAGCTATCCCGACAAAGATGAAAAGTGGTTCGATACCATAGGGCAAAAAAGCTGTGAGAGTATTGCGATGCTGGCCGTGGACGTTTTTTTCACGCCTAAACTCGTCAGGAAAGACAACTGGCGACAATACTCGCGATTCAAAAACGCCGAACTCGCCAAATGGCTCAGCAAAGAAAACAAGGGCCTGATTTTCGTGACCGGTCATTACGGCAACTTCGAAATTATCGGTTATATGATGGGTCTTTTCGGGTTCAACGTTTATAGTATCGCCAGACCATTAGATAACCCTTTTATCAGCAAATACTTATACGGTGTTCGTAAACGCGCCGGACAAAAAATCATCGATAAAAAAGGCGCAGCAGAACTGTTTGACAAGGTCGCCTCCACCGGTGCAACGCTTGGCTTCATAGCCGACCAGGACGCAGGGAAAAAAGGAATCTTTGTCGATTTTTTCGGCAGAAAGGCCAGCACCTACAAAAGTATCGGCCTGTTAGCCATTACGAACAATATCCCGATTGTCATCGGCTACAGCAGAAGAATCGACAATCGTTTCTTTTTCGAGATGGGTATAACACGAATAATCTTCCCGAACGAATGGGCCGACAAGGATGACCCCCTGCGATGGGTGACAGCCGAATACACAAAGGCGATTGAGAAATTTGTCCGCGAAGACCCGACTCAATACTGGTGGCTTCACCGCCGATGGAAGCACAGGCCGAAGGATGAAATGCCTGTTTCTGGTTTATGACTCGTCCGGCGTAGCCAGCTTCTCTGCAGCTTTATGCGAAGAAAAATATGCACAAATTTAAATTATGAATTCGGCGTCAATTTCGGTTTTGGCGCGAATTTCGTCGGCAAACTCGGCGTATGATTTGCCCTCCTTATAGTCGCCTGATTTACCCATAAGGGCGAAGGTGGCGTGCTTGCCCAATTCGACGGCGGGCTGGTCGTAAGTATTGACGCCTAAAAGAGCTCCTGTAAATGAGGTCGTCGCCTCAAACAGGAAAATGAACTGGCCCACGGTGTACGCATCGACTTTCGGGAACAGGATGGTTATGCAGGGGCGATTGCTGGCGCAGAGGGCGTATTCAGTGGCTTTTTTCTCGGCGTTTAAAAGCTCGCCCATATCCTTTCTGGCGAGGTAACTTAGCTCAGGAGCGGATTTGGGAGATGCGGGAATTTTTAGTTTTTTACCGTGGTTTTGGACCTCGAGTAACGTGAAGACCTTGTCATTGGGGCCTTCGCGGTAAAGCTGGACCTGGCTGTGCTGGTCGGTAGCTCCGAGCGCCTTGACGGGGGTGGGACCGATGTAAACTTCGTTGCCTTTGAGGTCATATCGTTTGCCGAGTGATTCTGCCCAGAGCTGGCGATACCAGTCGGCCATAGAATAGAGGGCGTAACTGTAGGGCATCATCACGGATATTTTTTTACCGCGATTGTAGTAGTGGTATTGAATGGCGGCATTGACGGCGGCGGGATTTTTGAAAAAGTCGGGGTTTGTTACACGGGCGTGCATATCGCGGGCGCCCGCCAGAAGCTTATCGATATTTATGCCGCACATAGCTGCACTGAACAGACCGACCGCTGAAAGGACACTGAATCGCCCCCCTACTCCGTCGGGGACTTCGAGAGTTGACAGGCCGGCGTCGGTTGCGATTTTACGAAGCGTGCCTTTTTGCGCATCGGTTGTAGCTATGATACGGTCTTTGAGCTTGCCGCGGCCGAATCTCGATTCGAGCATCTTATAGACAATCATAAATTGTGAGGCGGTCTCGGCGGTCTGGCCCGATTTGCTGATGACGTTGAAGATGGTGTGTCCGAGACGCGGCGTGATAAGAGCGAGAAATGAGCCGAACTGCGAGGGGTCAACGTTATCGAACACAAAAAGACGCGGGCCTTTGCGCTTATTATTATCGAGGTTATAGGCATAAGGATTGAGGGCGGTTTGCAGGGCGATATTGCCCAGCGCTGAGCCGCCTATGCCGAGAACAACGAGGTTTTCGCATTTGGGCTTGAATTGTTTGACCAATCTCTTGACGTCTTTGGCGATTTGTGGGTTGCCGGGCAGCAGGCCATAGCGAGAGTTGCCGCTGATGATTTCGTCTTTTATTCTGGGAATGAGGGGCGTGGTTTGTTTTGCAAGCTCATTGAGCTGTTGGGTGGTAATGCCGTGTTCGTGGCCAATTGCGTCGGCCATAACGTTTTTATAGTAGAGCTGTATTTGTTTGTCAGCCATAATCAATCCTTTCAATTGGACTTCTGGCAAGAAGTGAGTAGTATATTAAACCCGCAGGAATTTTCAATAAGGAACTTACCGATACTCGGCCTTATGAATGGTTTAATTGACACGGTTCGCGGGGATGGTAGAATGTTTTCCCAGAAAAAATGAGCAAATCAAAGCAGACAAACGCAACGGAGAAAAATAAATGGACAGACGAGAATTTCTAAAGGCAGGCGGAGCCCTTACAGCAATATCTATCACGGGATTAAAAGCCGAGGCAATGAGCAAGCCCCAAAAACCGGCCCTGAAATTTCCGCGGTATCGGGGTTTTAATTTTCCGGTTGGGTTCGGCTCAAAAGGCCCCCAAAGAAGGAAATTTCAGGAAAAGGACTTAGAGCCTATCCGAATAACTTCTGAATGGCCGATATATTAAGAGGCAATGATGCCTTTGAAAGGGTTCAGGGGTGAAGAAACGAAAAACAAAAAACCGATACAGAATTTCAGACGAGTTATGGGAAAAAATCGAGCCATTG
>JBDRMP010000044.1:0-8518 GCA_043811995.1 Planctomycetota bacterium | reverse complement strand
GGCTATCAGCAGTTATGGATACTTGAAGCGAAGCTGAAAGAGTTGGCTGAAGAAGAAAGAATTGACGGAAAATCAAAGGTAGCGTAAACTATGAGAACTGGAGTAGCCATTCAAACCTCCAACTACGATTGGGACAATGTCCGTTCCATAACCGTTATCAAGACCGCTTGTGATAAGAAAGTAGCTGTTGCTGATATTACCATATTCTTCATAACCATATCCCACCAGGCCACCGACATAGGTTGGCCCGTCTCCGACAGTAACAATGCCTACCGAATAGCAATTGTTTACCGTGGCGATATAGTCAATACCCTTAACATTTTTCCCTGCCAGACCACCAATATAGTCCGAGCCATTTCCGACGGTGATGGCGCCTGTAGAATAGGAGTTGCTTATATGTCCTCTGTTCTCTCCCACTAACCCACCAAATTGCCAAGCATCACTCATGCAGGCAACAGTACCTGTCGAATAGCAGCCGCTAATAATACCTATGTTACCTCCTACCAACCCGCCGAGGGTACCTGAAACATTTCCTCCGTTGATATCGCATGTTGAATATGAGCTGTTGATATTGGTGTCTACATTCCATCCCACTAAACCTCCGATACAACTTGAACTATACCCGCCGTTAACGTTCCCTATCGAATGGCAGTTACTGATAACGCCATTAAGCCAGCTTCGTCCCACTAATCCACTGACGTCTTCTGAATCACTTCCTCCAGAAACGCTCCCACTATAAGAACAATTATTGACATCGCCATTGTACATTTCGCCCACCAGCCCACCAAAACCAAATGAAGAATTTCCACTGGTAACAGTGCCCGTCACAGAGCAATTGCTGATAATACCGTGATCGTTACGGCCCGCCAATCCTCCTATATAATATGAGTTATCTCCAGCGTTGATAGAAATATTTTCCAGCCGGAGATTTCTTGCCTCTCCACTATCAATGAATCTAAACAAACCAAGATATCCCTTTCCGGCACCATTTGTGTTTATGGTCATATTGATAACCCTATGGCCTAAACCATCGAAGATTCCGCTAAAAGTATAGTTTATTATAGCAGTGGAAAAAATATGTCCACCAGGCAGGTTTGGGTCGAGGTCGATATCAGCGGTCATAATGAAACATTTGTTGTAGTCATTCACATCGTCGGCGAGTGTCAGCAGGTCATTAACGTCAGTGATTTGGTAAGGGTCGGCGGAACTGCCAGAGCCGCCGGAGTATTTGGCTATACAGGGAGAGGCCAGGGCAAGAATCAGGAATGCTAAAACGGCCTTCCTCATATAATACCCTCTATCCCCCCAGCAATAAATTCGAGTGTCATTATACCGAAAGATAGGCCAAATCGCAAGGGGTTTATCTCAATGTTTGCAGGTTATCCCCCGCAGGTCATTGCGAGCGAAGCGAAGCAATCTCAAACGCTCGAAACCAAAAGATTGCTTCGTCGTCCCGATAAATCGGGACTCCTCGCAATGACGGAACCTACAAACATCAGATTGGCCGAATCGCAAGGAAAAGAATTGTCGTTTCTGCAACCGGTAAGTTATAGGTGGATTCTGAATCGTAGCACGGGCTTCCAGCCCGTGCGTTGGTTTATTGCACGGCCAGGATGGCCGTGCTACGATTTTTGCCCCACCAATAAATGACTGGTTACCCGTTTCTTGACTTTTGGGGCGGGTTTCGCTACGCTCAAAGTGGTTCGTATTGCGTATCGCGTCGTGCGTATCGCGTATTTCCTGAAAAAGGATGATTTAGGAGAGTAATTTTGAGAGTGCTTTCAGGTATTCAGCCGTCGGGTCGGCTGCACATAGGCAACTATTTCGGGGCGATGCGCCAGCATATACAGATGCAGCAGGAAAACGAATGCTTTTTCTTCATCGCCGATTATCACGCGCTGACGAGCAATCCAACGCCAAAGGACGTGGCCGAATTCACCTTAGACGTTGCTATGAGCTATCTTGCGATGGGTCTTGACCCTGAAAAGACGATTTTCTGGCGGCAGTCGGACGTGCCGGAGGTGACGGAGCTGACGTGGCTGTTGTCCTGCGTTACGCCGATGGGGCTTTTGCACCGCTGCACAAGCTATAAAGAGAAAGTCGCACAGGGTTTAAGCCCCAATCTCGGGTTATTTGCGTATCCCGTTTTGCAGGCGGCGGACATACTCATATTCAAAAGCGACGTTGTGCCGGTAGGAGCAGACCAGAAGCAGCATATCGAGGTTACACGGGACATCGCCGGCTACTTCAACAATACATACGGTGAGGTTTTTGTCCTGCCCAAGGACTTCATCATCGAATCGGTCGCGGTCGTGCCGGGGATTGACGGCCGAAAAATGAGCAAAAGCTACGGCAACACAATAGAGATGTTCGAGCCGGAAAAAACAATCAAAAACAAGGTGATGAAGATTGTTACCGATTCGACGCCCGTTGAGGCGCCGAAGAACCCGGAAAAGTGCAACGTATTTGCGCTATTGAAGCTGTTCGCGTCGGCTGAAGAAATCAAGCAATGGGACGAAAAATATCGCAAAGGCGGAACGGGCTACGGCGAGGCAAAGAAACGGCTGGCGGAACTCATAGTCGGATACTTCAAACCCTTCAGGCAGAAAAGGACCGAGCTTGAAGGCGATCCCGATTACGTGAAAGAAATATTGGCCAAAGGCGCCCGGCGAGCGAAGGCCGTCGCCGAAGTGACGCTCGAACAGGCGCGAGAAGCAGTTGGACTGGGTAAATACTATGGAAGATAAACTTGTAACAATCGCACAATATATGGATGCAATTGAAGCGGAGCTGGCAAAGCAGGTCCTGGAGGACTTTAAAATACCAGCCGTTGTCGTAGGCCCCAACGCGGGAGATTTGCGGATTGGGGCCTTTGAGATGGTCCTGCTTCAGGTCAAGCAAAGCGACGCGGACCGGGCCAAACAGACACTCGAATCTCAGAAACAAAGCTTCACGCCTGAAGAGTTGGAAGACCTGGACGATATGGATGACCTTGGCGGGGCAGAGGGGCCGGAGGAAAAATAGTTGAGTGATTACCGGGTAAATCTTGAGATATTCGCAGGGCCGATGGACCTGCTTTTGCACCTTGTCCGCAAGGATGAAGTGGATATATACGATATCCCCATAGCAAAAATCACCGACCAGTATATCCATTATCTCGAAATGCTCAAGCAGCTTGATATAGACGTTGCGGGCGATTTTCTGGTTATGGCGGCGACGTTGATGCAGATAAAGTCCGCAATGCTGCTGCCGAAGGCGCCGGCGGAGGAGCTTGGAGCGGAGGACTTTGCCGACCCGCGAGCGGAGCTTATCCGGCAATTGCTCGAATATAAAAAGTTCAAGGACGCGGCAAATCTTCTGGCGGCGTCGGCTGACGAACGGGGCGAGCGATTTAACAGGCCCGATACCGTTATCGAGCAACTGAAGCCCAACACCGAACCGACGGTGAACCTCGAGCAGATAAGCGTATGGAACCTCTTAGAGGCCTTCGACAAGATGATGGAGGCGACCGGCGCGAAATTCGATATGAGTCACATCACCGACGACACGCCGATTGACCTGTATCAGATAGAGATACTGCACCGGCTGCAAACGGAAGGGCCGATGAGTTTCGAGCGTATTTTCGAGAATCGCAGCAATCGCCTCGCAATTGTAGGATTGTTCCTCGCTATTCTTGAGCTGGTAAGAGAGCAGCTTGTCTGGGCTGAACAGGCACAGGATAAGACAATATACCTGCGAGCGCTGACGGATGTGCCTGCCGAGGAGGCCGTGCACAAGGCGATAGTCGCGGTTGAAGCAGCTTCAGCAGCAGGCCCAATCGAGCCGCGGCAGGAGAAGGAACAGAAGCAAAAACCGCCGATACCGATAACGGAGCTGCCGGCAGATGAAAAGAAGAAACAAACGGATGAGAAATTTGAGCCGATTGGCGGCGAATCTTCAGAACAGCACGAATAGAAAAACGTAATTGATATTTGACAATGGCGGATGCGCCTTATAAAATAGAAAGCATCTTAGATTAAGATTTGAAAGGAGTCAGCAATGGCCGGCGACGTAATTGAACTAACGGATGCGGATTTCGATGAGACAATTCATAAATCGGCTGTGCCCGTGCTGGTTGACTTCTGGGCGCCGTGGTGCGGCCCGTGCAAGATGATGGCCCCTATCATCGAAGAGGTGGCGAAGGACTACAAAGACAAGGCAAAAATCGGCAAGCTTAACACCGACGAAGCCAGAGACAGCGCTATGGAATTCGGGATAAGCGCGATACCCACCATCATCCTGTTCAAGGACAGCCAGGTGCAGAAAAAGTGGGTGGGACTTACCAGCAAAAAGGACATCTCGGCAGCCATTGATGATCTGCTGTGAATTAAGGACTTAGAATCCCAATTCTAAGTTCCGCATTTCCAATATCCCCGATTAAAGTGCGTCAGCCAGCGGCCGGCTCCACCATTTGGGGTCTCGGAAGTAATTTTTCAGCACCATCGCGGCGTTGACGCCGTCGCCGACGGCAGTTGCCAGTTGCATCGCTGCGCCGACCCGGCAGTCGCCCGCCACGAACACGCCGGGGACGCTTGTCCGCAGATACGCAGAATCGCATTTGATATAGCCGGCTTCGCTGAGCTCAACGAAAGCTTTCAAGAAACTCGTGTTGGGGACCATTCCGATGAAGATAAAAACTCCGTCACAAGGATAACTTTCCTCCTTGTCGTTTTTGAGATTTTTAAGCCGGACGGATTCGACTTTGTCTTTACCCTCGATGGCGGTAGTTATTGTGCTGTATTTTATCAACAGGTTGGTATTCAGCTCTTTGGCCTTTGCGAGCAGCTCCTCCTGCAGGACCTTTGTTGCGCGGAACTCATCCCTGCGATGAATCAGCGTTACCTTTGCGGCGAATTTGCACAAGTGAAGCGTATCTTCCACCGCGGTATTGCCGCCGCCGATTGCGACGACGGATTTGTCTTTGAAGAATGCGGCGTCGCAGGTTCCGCAATAGCTGACTCCTGCGCCGGCGTTGCGGAACTTGTCTTCGCCGGGGATACCCAGCTTGCGATAGTCGCTGCCGGGCGTGAGTATGACTGCGCGGGCGAGGTATTTGTCTTTATCGCAGGCGACTTCAATATCACCGTTGTCCATTTTCTTCAGGGCGGTTACCTCACTGCTGTTTTTAATCTCAGCGCCGAAGGAAGCTGCCTGGTTTTGCATTTTTTCGATAAGCTCGGGGCCGGCTACGCGTTCAAAGCCGGGATAGTTTTCGATTCTGTCGGTAGTGTTGATTTGTCCGCCTGGCATAAACTTTTCAAGTATCAACGTTTGCAGCCGGTCACGGGCGGTATAAAGTGCCGCTGCCAGCCCCGCCGGGCCTGCGCCGATTATTATGCAATCGTATTTTTGAGCCATAATGAAAATCCCTTAAACAAAAACGCTCTTAATGGTTTGTAAGGATAACACGGATTGTTTACAATAATCAATACTCAATACTCAATGGAATGGAGGTGTTAGGTGCGAATGATTAAGGGCGCAATCATATTATTGAGCATATCGTCGGCTGTATGGGCGGCTGTCAGGCCCGCCACAAACACGCCGGGCAGACCCTGGGAGGGTTTGACAGGCAAACCGCAAAAGCAGGGATCCGTCCCGCAAGAGTCTAACGACATCGGTCAATACTACGGATTCGGGGAGATGGAAACCATCAAGCTGGACTACGGTATCCAGAACCTGTTGATTGCGGACTTTGACGGCGACGGCCGCAACGACATAGCGGTGGCCAACAACAGCAAGGCCCGAATTGAGCTGCTGATGCAAAAACAGGAGGCAGGTCTCGAAGAAGAAGATGTGGCCGTGGACCCCAACGACGTGGATATAAACGCATTGATTGGCCCGAGCCGGTTTCACAAACAGACGGTGCCGGTATCGCAAAGGATATACAGTATGGCTGCCGGCGACCTCGATTCGGACGGGCTGGCTGACCTGGTGTTTTACGGCGAGCCGCGGGGGCTTTACGTCTTGTTGCAAAAGCCGCATGAAGAAAAAGGGCAAAAGCAAAAGGATTTGAGCTGGCAGCCGCGAAAGCGAGTCAATATCGACGACGCCCTGCCCAGCGAAAATGCCCTTGTTTGTGCCGATATAGACAACGACGGCAGGTTGGATTTGATTTTAGCCAGCAGGCAGGCCGTGTATATAGTTCTGCAAAAAAACGACGGCACGCTGGCTGAACCGGTTAAATACGCAAGCGCCGCCCGAATCTTAGGCGTGGACGCCGGGGACCTCAACGGCGACGGCAAAAACGACCTTGTTGTTTTCACGGATGAGCTTGAGCGGCCGATTCACGTCCGGCTCGGACAAAAGAACAATCAGCTCGGACCAGAAATTCGGCTTTTTGTTGAGAGGCCTCTGGCAGCGGAACTGACCGATATAGATGGCGCTGCGGGCCAGGAGCTGGTTACTATTGACGCAGTGAGCAAACGGCTGATCTGTTACAAGCTTACCTCGGAGGGACCAAAAGAGGACGACTGGCCTGTGCTCTTTTATCCGCTGGCTGCGGGCGAGGCAAGCAACAAGCGGGACCTCGTGATTGGAGACGTGGACGGTGACGGCCTAACGGATGTGGTCGTAAGCGACCCCGGGGCGGCGGAAATTATTCTTTACAGACAATCGGCAGACGTGGGCCTGGAGGAGCCGGCCAGATTCCCTTCTCTTGCGGACACGGACGGCTTGTCCGCCGCCGATATCGACGGCGACGGCAAAAGCGAAATCGGCGTATTGAGCGTCAAGGAAAAGGTGATTGGTATCAGCAAATTCGAAACGCAGCGACTGTCTTTTCCACACGCCGTGGATTTGGCAGGAGAACCGCTGGCTATGGAGCTTAGTGATATAGATGGCGATGGCGCGATTGACTGCGTTTACGTTGCGAGGTCGCAAACAGATACGAGGTCCTTGCGAGTAAACTACAACGTGGCGGAATCAGCGGGTCAAAGCGATGCGAACAATCCCCCGGCAGCGGAGCTCAACCGACTTAACGCCAATCCGCAGGGAATTCGAGTCATCGACGTTGACCGGGACGGATTAAAGGACGTGCTTATTTTTGTAAAGTATGAATTGCCGATTCTGGTCCGCCAAACCGACAAGAGAACCTTCGAAGTCGTCGATTCGCCAAAGGCGCAGGCCAGCTTGATAAAGGAGGCGACCCCGCGCTCGATTGGGCCGGCCGACATCGACGGCAGTCCCGGCGAAGAACTGCTCCTGGCACAAAATAATTTCGCAAGGAGTATGGTCTTCACAAAAGGAGGATGGACGGTTTTGGACCAGTATAACGCCAAAAGCTCTGAGAACCGCATTTCGGCGGCAGCCGCATCGCATATAGACGGCGACAAGCCGGCGATATTGCTGCTGGACGGGCAGAAAGGCCGGCTCCAGATTCTTTCGGCGGGAGCCGACAAAACCTATCGCTTTGACAGGGAGCTGGACATTGGCACGTGGAACACCTCGGCGGGAATTAAAATGATGCTCGCATCGCTGACCGCGGACCGGAGTGAAAATATCGTTCTGTTCGACGGCGAGAAGTTCGCAATTGTTATCCCGCCTGCAAGCGACACAACCGTGCCGCGACTGGAACAGGATTTCAGCTATGAAACGAAAATTAAAGACGGCTCATACGGTGGCCTGACGACTGGCGATATAAACGGCGACGGAATCGTGGACATTATTATGGTCGAATACAAGCACAATCACATAGAGATACTGTCGCTTGATTCGGCAGGCAAACCTGTCCCGGCTTTTGCGTTCAAGGTATTCGAGGACAAACACTATCGCCAGGCGATGCCGCAGCAGGCGACGGGCGTTGAGCCGAGGCAGCTCAAGGTCGCCGACGTAACCGGCGACGGCTCGGCGGACCTGGTTACCATTATCCACGACAGAGTGATTGTGTATCCCCAGGATTGATAGCCACACGAGACGAGCGGAAAAGGCGGGAATGTATTTGTCGCGATGAACCGGTATCGGCGATAACGCCCGATAAATTGGCGGTTTTGGGGCTGTTGAAAAAGCTGAGATTGCTTCGTCGCTTCGTTCCTCGCAATGACAAAATGCACGTTTCTGTGTCATTGCGAGCGAAGCGAAGCAATCTCAAACCACAAGTATCATGTTTTACAACAGCCCCGTTTTCTGCATTTAACAGAAGGTCGATATGCAGGTCACAGGCGCCGGTTGGATTGAAAGAGCAACAGGATAACTGGTTTATAAAAATTGCCGGCGGGCAATACAATTTACCCAAATTAACAGGCGGCATTATGTTGCGCAAGTGCCTGATAATGCCAGACTTACGGAGCGAGGGTGTTTCCGTCCGAAATTTCTTGCATCCTATAATAATTTCTCTTGACACGGGACATTGTCCCAATCGTAGTTGGAGGTTTGAATGGCTACTCCAGTTCTCATAGTTTACGCTACCTTTGATTTTCCGTCAATTCTTTCTTCTTCAGCCAACTCTTTCAGCTTCGCTTCAAGTATCCATAACTGCTGATAG
>JBDRMP010000043.1:0-44440 GCA_043811995.1 Planctomycetota bacterium | reverse complement strand
AAACGTCGTTGTTACCGACCTGAACTGCAAATACAAAATCAAAAAAATGGCAAATAGCGCCAGCGGCACCACTATCATTAGCGTCTTCTGTGCCCGCATCTGGCTTTCATAAGTGCCTGCAAACGTGTAGCTTACGCCCGCTGGAATAACCAGCTCGCCCGATGCGATTTTATCCTTCAAAAACTTCTGGCACTGCTCGACCACGTCCACTTCGGCGTATCCTGGTTTCTTGTCGAGTAAAACGTAACTTGTCAAAAATGTATCTTCGCTTTTTATCATTTGCGGACCGGGCACATACCTGATGGTTGCCAGTTGAATGAGCGGTATTTGTGCTTCGCCCATCGTCGGCACCAGAATCTTGCCAATGGTTTCTATCTGGTCTCGCAGTTCCCGCATATACCTAACACGTACCGGATAGCGTTCTCTTCCTTCGACGGTTGTCGTAATGCGCTCGCCTCCTATGGCCGTCTCGATTACATCCTGCACCATCCTGATACTGACGCCGTATCTCGCTATCGCCTCACGGTCGATGTCAATCTCCAGGTACGGTGTTCCTACGACACGGTCAGCGATTACGGCATCGGCTTCCACGCTCGGCACTTCCTTTAGCAGCTGTTCAATCTCAAATCCGAATTTCTCGATAGTTTTTAAGTCCGGTCCTTTGACCTTGACTCCCATCGGGGCACGCATCCCGCTTTGCAGCATAACTACCCTTGCGGCTATCGGCTCCAGCTTCGGGGCGCCGGTCGTTCCCGGAATCTGTCCCGCCTTGACAATCTCATCCCAAATATCATCGGGGCTTTTAATGTGGTCTCGCCATTGTCTGTATGGCCTGCCGTTGTCGTCCTCAATCAAATTGCCGTTTGCGTCCCGAACAAAGTCCTTTGCTTTTTTGTCGTATCTGAAGCGCTGTCGTCTGCCGTCCTTATCGAGAATGTACTCGGGTTTGTAGTTGATGACCGTTTCAATCATAGAAATCGGCGCCGGGTCCAGGGACGTTTCGGCCCTGCCGATTTTACCCACAACCAAATCGACCTCCGGTATCGACTGAAACGCCTCATCCTGTTTGGCCACGATATCCAGCATCTCGCCAATTGAGGCGTGAGGCATCGTAGTGGGCATATACAAAAACGAACCCTCATCCAGAGGCGGCATAAACTCCTTGCCAAGACCAGACCATATAAAAATGCCCAGAATGATAATCAAAACCGGCACAGACAAGAATGAAAGCTTATGTCGCAGACACCACCCTAAAATCACCGGATAATGATTTTGGAAAAGCCGGAAGAACAAAAGCAGTCCGCCTATGAGCACGACTACAAACACAAGGTTCCTGATAACGCCTTTATCGATACCCAAAGGCAGCCAGTGATTCGTCAGGAGTATCCCGACAAAAATCATCGCGGCGATATTAGCTGCCTTCGGCCCCCATCCGATTGTTTTTGGCCCCAGCCGTTCGTGCAGTAAATGATACGCGCCGATTGCAATTACAATCACTGCCGCCCACCACGCGAACAATATCCACGTTGCAATTCCTGCCGCGAGCAGAACCACGCCTAATATCTTTCTGCCCGCCTTTTTTAAGCCGGCTCCTCTTGTGAACAGCACGTGCGCCGCAGGCGGGATTATCGTCAACGCAACTATTATCGAGGCGATAAGGCAAAACGTCTTCGTCCAGGCCAGCGGCTTAAAGAGTTTTCCTTCTGCACCGGTCATCGTGAACACCGGCAGAAAGCTGACCACCGTCGTCGAGACCGCCGTCAAAATCGCGCTACCCACCTCGCTGGCGGCCTTGTACACCGCCTCAAGCCGGTTGTCCTGCGGCCCGCATTCGTCCAGGTGCTTGAGAATGTTCTCGCAGATAATTATCCCCATATCCACCATCGTGCCGATTGCTATCGCAATACCCGACAGCGACACAATGTTGGCGTCCACGTGGAATGTCTTCATCGCGATAAAAGCCATCAGCACTGCCAGGGGCAACAGGCCGCTTATCAAAACGGAGCTGCGAAGATGCATTACCATAACGATGATGACGAGTATCGTGATGAGAATTTCCTCGGTAATCGCCGTCTCGAGTGTTCCCAACGTTTCGTAAATCAGTCCCGTCCTGTCATAGAACGGCACAATCGCGACCTTCGACACCATCCCGTCGGCCAGTATCTTTGAGGGCAGTCCCGGCGAAATCTCAGCAATCTTTTTTTTGACGTTCTTGATGGCCTCAAGGGGATTGAATCCATATCGCACGACCACAACTCCGCCGACTGCCTCGGCGCCGCCTTTATCCAGCGCGCCTCGCCGCAGTGCAGGCCCATAGGAAACGTGCGCTATGTCTTTCACATAGACGGGGACGTTGTCGTTGACCTTTATCACTGTATTTTCAATGTCGGCGAGTTTCTTGATAAATCCCATCCCGCGTATGACGTACTCGGCCCTGTTTATTTCTATAGTTCTTGCGCCGACGTCTATGTTGCTCGTCCGCACCGCTGCAAATATCTCATCAAGCCCGACCTTGAACGCGCGCATGGCATCCGGGTCCACGTCAATCTGGTATTCCTTGACGAACCCCCCCACCGAAGCTACCTCACTGATACCTTCCGCGCTTAGAAACGCATACCGCACCTGCCAATCCTGAGTGCTTCTCAGCTCATCGAGGTCCCATCCGCCTGTTGGTTCGCCGTTCGGGTCCCTTCCCTCCAGAGTGTACCAGAAAATCTGGCCAAGAGCCGTCGCATCCGGCCCAAGCATTGGCTGGACACCTTCCGGCAGCGTCCCGGCAGGCAGGGAATTGAGCTTCTCCAGCACCCTGCTGCGCGTCCAGTAAAAGTCCTCCTTCTCGCTGAAGATTATGTATATGCTCGAAAACCCGAACATCGAGAAGCAGCGAATCGTTTTTACCCCCGGCACACCCAGAAGTGCGGTTGTCAGCGGATATGTTATCTGGTCCTCTACGTCCTGCGGGCTTCTGCCCGGCCAGTCGGTAAACACTATCTGCTGGTTCTCGCCGATATCGGGTATCGCGTCCACCGCGACCGGATTTCTCGGCCAAAAACTGAGTTCCCAGTCAAACGGCGCAACATATACTCCCCAGCCGACGAAGAACAAGATAAGCAGCCATACTATCAGCTTGTTCTCAAGGCAAAAGCGTATCACCTTGTCGATAAACGACGGCTGCTGTCCCTTAATCTCATCCATCTGATTTTGGGCCTTTGAAAAAAAATCAAGAGTGTGGTTTTGTCCCGCTCAGCCGAACTATTGTTTGAACTGGGGCAGGTTGGCTACGTACTTCTCCGGGTCCGCCTCGAATTTCGCCTTGCAGTCGGCGCAGCAGAAGTAAACCTTTTTGCCCTTGTATTCGACAAAAACGTTCTTGTCGATTTTGTTGCCGTCCATTACGGGGCACATCGTCTGCTCCACCGAAGCCGTCGCTGTTTCGACTGTTTTCTTCGCCTCTTCCGCCGTTGCAGTTGCGGTCTCTTTCACCTCTTCTGCCTGCGCTGGCATCTCCCGCCTTGCCGGCGCCTGGGCCGGCGCAACCGGCTCCTCTTTCTTCTTGCAGCCAGACAAAGCCACCAATGCCGCTATAATAGCGACTGCCAGTATCAGCACTAAGTTTCTAATTCTCATTTTTCCATCCTTTCACAAAAGTTTTTATTCCATTTTGCCTGTCACACCGACAGAGCTTGTCAATCTTTCAACAAGGAAATCCTCAAAGGCGCCGAGATTCTTCCACTTCATCGCACAGTTGACTTTCTTTGCTTTTTCGTCAATTGCCGTGAAACCGTCATCAGTAACACGAATACCGAGGTTTTCCATCTCTACCAAATCGATGCTCATTGCAAGATAAACCGCCACGGTATCGAATAGCGTCGAGCTTTTTACGTTCACATCTGCTTGGTTCATATTGCCGCTTTTCAGCCACACACGGTAATTCTCAATCACCGCTTTTACCATAGGATTTGCACTATCCAGCACATTCTTATATTTGTCTCCCCTGAGCACCACTAAGCTGCAGGTGTCTAACGGCGTGATTGTCATATCCCAGTCAGCGGTGAAAACCGTCTGTGACGCTTTGAGAAATGTAACGACGTTATATTCTCTTTGCGGCTGCGATTTTCCGCCATAACCCCTGCGGACGCTGCCATGCATCCCGACGAATCTTGCCTTGTTTGCGATATTCGGCTCGCGCTCAAGCGCCGCCGCGATATTCGGCAGGGGGCCGATAGCAATCAGCGTTATCTGCTGAGGCGATTTTCTAATCGTATCTATCATCGCCTGCACGCCGTCGGGGTAAACTTTCCCCGGATACTTTGATAAATCGAAATCTTTTACCCACTCATCCTGCCTGTGCCCTTGTTTCATATCTCCCGTGGTTAACCCTGTTCCTATGGGTATATCCATCCTGCCTGCCGTCTGAAGGAGCTTGGCCACGACCTTTGTTTTGGCTCGCGTATCGCCTACGGCTGTAGTAATCAATTTGACGTCAAATTCAGGCGACTGAAGCAGCAACGCAAGCGCCCAGGTATCGTCGATGTCATCGCAGATGTCGGTATCGAGAATAACGGGTATTTTTCCGCTCTTTCCCGCTGCCTGTGCGTATCCGTCAGATACAACTAATGCACCTGTAATCAAAGCCGACAAACACGCGGCCGCTACCATAACTAAGTATTTCGTCTTTATTTTTTTTACCCTTTCGATGATTAGGGTTTTTCGATTACATACCGGGCATATCCATTCCCTTTTCCATCTTGCCGCCTCCGTGCTGATGGCCCATTGGCGCGATGCCGCCCTGCGGGCTCATCATACTCGGCTTGGCCTGTATCTGCAGGGCTGAATCTATCTTGAAATTCCCGTTTGTTACTACCAGTTCTCCTTCTGCTAAGCCCTCTTTAACCAGATAATAATTCCCGGCCCTTGGCCCTAAAACAATCTCTCTTCCCTCGAACGTCGGCTTTTCTTTTCCCTCTAATCGAACGTAAACCACCGCCCGCGTGCCCGTTATCAAAGGTGCAGTTGCCGGTATCACAAGCGGCGCCTCATTCGGCTCCTTGGCGCTGACGTAGCCCAGCGATTCGGTCGTCACCAAATTCATCCCGCAAATGTCGCATTTTCCCGGCTGCGTTTTCACAACCGACGGGTGCATCGAGCATATCCACTTGCCCGCCATATCCTCATCCATAACCATTCCCACCCCGGCTACCTTCGACTGCACGACCGCCCGCACGAACATCTCCGGTTTGAGCCGGCCATCGGGATTGGTGACATTGACGCGAACCTTCACAGTCCTTGTCATAGGATTCAAAACCGGGTCGATAAAGCTGACAGTCCCCTTGAAGGTCTCGCCCGGATATGCCTCCGTGGTAAACTCCACCGCCTGGCCGTATCGAAGCCACGCCAAATCCGACTCGTATGCGTCCAGCTTCACCCATACCTCTGACAAGTCCGCTATCGTATAAATCTTCGCCCCCGTCTCGACGTAGTCGCCCGCGTTGGCGTGCCTGGCGATTACAATCCCGCCTATGGGCGCGTAAATGGTTAAATGGTCGGTGGGTTTGCCCGTTTTTTCAATCTCTTCTATCTGCTCCTTTTGAAGTCCCAGCAGTCGAAGCTTCTCTCTCGCCGCCTCCACCGTCGCTGTGCTTGACCTTCGTATAAGCTCCGTTGCGTCGCTTGTCTGGTTTACCGCTTTGACTGCCTGCAATAGTTCCGCCTGGGCGCTGAGCAACTGCGGGCTGTAAAGGTAAACCATATGGTCGCCCTTGCTCACGAGTATTCCCGTGAAATCAACGTATAGACGGTCGATTCTCCCCGGTACCCACGCCGCGATTTCCTTTACCCGGCTTTCATCGTATTCCACCTTGCCGACCATCCGAACCTCGGCTTCGACAAACTTCCGCTCAACAGCCGTTGTCTGAACCTCCATCAGCTTCAGGGCGTCTTCCGAAAATACTATCTGCCGAGCACCGACCAGTCCTTCTTCTGTTGCGACGGGTATCAAATCCATAAAGCATATAGGGCATTTACCCGGCTTGGGCTGGCGAATCTGGGGATGCATTGCGCAGGTCCACCATTTCTGCGCAGAGGCGGGCTTCGGCTGGCCCTGTTGGGCAACACCAATTTTCTCCTCCTTACTGGCCGTAAGCCCGCGCGTGATGTATCCGGCCGCAAACGCCGCGACCAGAAACAAAACCACCCATTTTGATTTCAAACTTATAATCGCCATTGCTTGGCCCATCCCATACTATACTAATCCCGTAGGAATAAGTTCCGCAAAAAACTTCGTCTTTTTATTTGTCCCTATTATCTCTCTTCGAGTTCCGCCCCGGCCAGCATCTCCAGCTCGGCCAGCTTCTGCCGATTATCCGCCAAGGCCCGCTGGAGAGACAGGTAATAATCCAGCAGCAGCCGTTGTGAATCAATCAAGCTTAGAAAATCGATTGTCCCTGCTTTGTATGCCGTCTCCGATGCCTGCAAAAGCTCTTCCCCCTTAGGTATCAGCGTGTCGCGATACAGCCGAATTCTCCTGATGCTGTCGTTATAGTCGTAATAGCTCTGTGCCGCCTTTGACAGCAGGGTATTTTCGGTATCAATCTTTTCCTGCTCGATACTCGCGGTAAGCGCCTTTGCCTGTCGCTGGCCGGCGGCGTAGCTGTCACGCCACAAAGGCAGATTTATTTGAAACATAAGGGCTACGGCATCCCGTCCGCTGTTGCCTCCGCTTCGGTCAAATTCCGTCCACTCAACTCCAACTCCTATGTCGGGATAGAAATTCTTCTTCGCAAGCTCAATCCTGCTCTTTGCCGCCATCGCCTCGAAATTCAGACCGGCCATCTCCGGGTTCTTTTGCCTGAGCATATTTACCAATCGCTCGTACTCAAGCCCTGCCGCGTTGAAGTCCTCGACCCTGGGCCAGGGCAGATTCGTGTCTTCGGGAAGAGACAATGCCTTGTTCAATTTGCTAACGGTCGGCTTTCGCAACTGCTCCAAACTGCGCAAAACGTATTCCATTTTCGCAAGCTCCACCTGTGCCCGTATAACGTCCGGCTGTCCCGCCTCCGCAGCCGTGTACTTCGTTCTCGCAACTTCCTCGAAGTGCCCGATTAGTTCAAGGTTCTCCATCGCTATCTCAACCGCTTTGGCAAGATATGCGAACTCGTAAAATCCCTCCTTTACTTCCCTGAATAATTCCAGCCGAGCCGCTTGATACATTTGCTGCGATGAAGAAGCCATCTTAATAGCCGCGTCGGTCCTTGCGTCAATCTTGCCGAACCACGGGAACATCTGCATTACGCCCACCATCTCTCTCATTTGCATATCCGACTGTTGAGAAAAGTAGCCGTATTTGACCTGCGGATCCGGCAGTGCTTTGGCCTGTGGTACCTCCTCCATTGCCGCAATCCACTGCTGCTGTTTTCTCTTAAGCCCCGCGTTGTGTGTTTCTGCGTAGGTCAGGTAATCCTTGAGGGTGGTAAAAGTGTTCGGCTCGGCCGCGCCAAATGCCGTCGCAGTCCACATAACAACCGCCAGTGATATTGATACGGCTGCTTTCATTGTCAGTCCCTTTATGACAATTTCAGGGTTAAATTTGCTTTTCTGACGGCTTCTTTTATAACAGCTTAAACCTGTCATACAAGGAAATTCTATGTAATTAGGCCTTCCTGAATTTCTCCAGCAATTCGACAACCTCGTTTATCTTTTTCTGTTTTTCCATCTCGGATTTGCCCTTCAGCGCCTGCACCACGCAGCCGTCGAGGTGTTTTCTGAAAATCTCGCCTTCGACTCTGTGCAGCGCGCCTATGCAGGAGCGTATCTGGGTCAGGATATCCACGCAGTACCTTTTCTCCTCAATCATTCGCTGGATACCGGCGACTTGGCCTTCGATTTTCCTTAAAAACTGCAACTGCTCTTCGTGCGTTGTCGTTTGTTTCATACTAATCCCGTTCTTTAGGTGTGGATTATACCATACCCCCCCCCCCACCCTATGTTCAAGTTTTTTTGATTTTTTTCAAAAATTTGTGATATACTCAGCGCTCTGGTGGGGTAAATTCACCGCAGACGGGTAAGTCCCGCCCTACAAAATATGAACCCAGCAAAGGAAAAAGTAAAACTTTTTACAATCGGCCATTCCAGCCGAATCTTCGATGATTTCCTCTCGCTTCTGAGTGAGTTCGAAATCTCAACGCTGGTTGACATCCGGCGATTCCCCGGCTCACGAAAATTCCCGCATTTCAATCGCCAATCCCTCGAAGCGACCCTGCCTGTATCAGGAATCGAATACCTTTGGCTTGAAGACCTCGGCGGCCGCCGAAAGCCCCTATGTTTATCCTGGGGGTTAAACCCCCAACATAAAGTTGGGGGCTTACGGAATTCCGGCTTTCGTCACTACGCCGACTATATGCGGACGGAGCAGTTTAATTCCGCGGTCAAGCGCCTTGTGTCGGTTGCGGCAGTTAAACCTACCGCTATTATGTGTGCCGAGAAGCTTTTCTGGAAATGCCACCGCCGTTTGTTATCCGATTATCTGGTTGCACAGGGCGTTCAGGTCGAGCACATTATAGATTCCGGCCGGCTGCAATCCCACACGCTGACCGCCGGGGCCGTTATCACCCCTGATTTGAACGTTATTTACCCCTCAGTCGGCAGCACTTCTGAAGACCCGAAACTTTTCGACTAAACGCACTCTTGATTTGACATTCGAGCAGGATAATTGTAAAATATGGCATCTTCACGATGATTAAACCATGTCTTGAAGGTTAATTATCCCTTTTGAGATTCTGTATGTATTCGGATTATATTCGCAATGTTGCCATTATCGCTCACGTTGACCACGGCAAAACGACGCTGGTTGACCGGCTGCTGTATCAGTCCGGGATGTTCAGGGCGGAAGAGCTGGATAAGCTTGCCGGGGGAGAGTTTGGACTGATTATGGATTCAAACCCCCTCGAACGCGAACGAGGCATTACCATCCTGAGTAAAAATTGCTCGATTAACTATAAGGACTCCAAAGGTAACGTTTACAAAATCAATATAATCGACACCCCCGGCCACGCCGATTTTGGCGGCGAGGTCGAGCGGGTCCTCAAGATGGCCGACGGCGTCCTGCTGCTTGTCGATGCCTTCGAAGGTCCTATGCCCCAGACAAGGTTCGTCCTGACCAAGGCCCTCGAACACAAGCTCAAACCCATTGTCGTCATTAACAAGGTTGACCGCGAAAACAGCCGGCCCGACGACGTCGTAAACGAGGTCTTTGACTTGTTCGTGCAGTTAGGCGCCAATGACGATGTCCTTGATTTTCCTGTTATTTATGCCTCCGCCAGAGAGGGCTGGGCTACGGCCAAACTCGAAAATAAATCCAATAATCTCAAAGTCATCTTCGATACCATAATCAAAAAAATTCCCGCTCCGAAGGCCAACCCTGATGCTCCTCTTCAAATGCTTGTAACGAACCTCGAATATTCCGATTACGTCGGCCGAATCGCAATCGGCAGGGTTTTCGCGGGTCGCATAATCGAAGGTCAACCCGTCACCGTAATCAACAAAGACGGCGTTCATACGCAGCAAAAGGTTATGCACATTCATCAGTTCCAGGGCCTGACTCGAAAGCGCGTTCTGAATGTTGAAGCCGGCGATATATGTGCGATATCAGGTCTTGACCCGATTGAAATCGGCGACACCATCGCCTGCGCCGATAATCCCTCGCCGCTTGCCGTTATCGCCGTTGATGAGCCGACGATGACTATGACCTTCAGGGTCAACGACGGTCCCTTCGCCGGCAGGGACGGCAAATACGTTACCAGCAGGCAAATCGGCGAGCGCCTCGAAAAAGAGCTTCAAAGCAACGTCGCACTGCGTGTCGAGGCCGGCGAAACAACCGAAGAATTTAACGTCTCCGGCCGAGGCCTTATGCACCTCGGAATACTGCTTGAAAATATGCGACGCGAGTATTTTGAAATTTGCGTCGGCAAGCCAGATGTAATCTTGAGAGAAATAGACGGCATATTTCACGAGCCGATAGAACTGCTCGCCATCGATTGTCCAATTGACTGCCGGAGCACCGTGATGAGCTTGCTCGGCGAACGGCGAAGCGAAATAGTCAAAATGGACGCCAAAAGCGGCGCATCCGGCTTCATCCATATGGAGTTCCTTATCCCTTCACGCGGCCTCTTCGGCCTTAACGCCAGAATGATGAACGCCACACAGGGCAGAGCCGTTATGCACCATTCTTTTGAAAGATACGAGCCGATGCGAGGCGCCATACCGCAGCGCAAGGCAGGCGTTATGATTGCCACAACCACAGGCCAGGTCACCGCTTACGCACTTGATGCCCTCTATGACCGAGGCCTCTTTTTCGTTGAACCCGGCGAACAGGTCTATGCGGGCCAGGTGGTTGGCGAACACTGCAAGGAGGATGACATTCCCGTAAACGCGACAAGGGCCAAACAGATGACCAACATCCGCGCCGCAGGCAAAGACGATGCCGCAAAAATCAGACCTCCCCGAAAAATGGCCCTTGAAGTGGCGATGGAATATATTCAGGAAGATGAGCTTGTTGAGATTTGCCCCAACTCAATTCGACTTCGCAAACGCTTCCTTAAAGAATCCGACCGCCGACGCCAAGCCCGAAAATCCGAACGCTGATATAACCTTTTCCCGTCCTGCTTTCTAAATTCTCAATTCTTAGTTCTGAATTCTTGAATGGGCCCGCAAGGATTCGAACCTTGGACCAATGGATTATGAGTCCACTGCTCTACCGCTGAGCTACGAGCCCTGGCTTTTGACCGTATTCTTATATACGTTCTAAATGCTGATTTTGCAAGGGGGTTGTTTTAGAACAGACGAAGCGAGGAATAATTTGTTCCTGGAATTGCAGAACTTATTCAAGTACTGCGTCAACCATATCCGAATGGGAATCCTCTTCGACGAGTGTGTCTTTGAGCACGCCGACCGATTTGAGATGTGACGTGCCTGCCAGCTTCTTTGTCTCGACGAGCCGGGCGCCCTTGGCCGCTATCTTGCGAAGCGAGTGTTTGGCCTTTTGTTTGTTCTGTGCTCCAATCGCATCGACCACGACGCTGACCTTTTTGCCTCGCTGAAGAAGTCCCAGTGCCGTCGCCTCTATCGCCCCCTCGGCGCAGGCGCCAATCAGCACAAACTCGTTTGCGCGGATTTCGCTCAGCAGCCGGTCAATTCTCGGCTCCTCGAACGGGTCTTCGCAGCGCTTATAAAGGATAATCTGGCGATACCGGCGAAGCAAATCGACAGGCAAATCCGTATTGTTGTCCGCAGCAAAGCTCGCGCGGTTGCTCAGCAGCGTATAGTGAATTTTTTGCATTCCTTCCGTTCCGTCCACGCAGTATCCGCTGTTGTTCTCAGGGTGCACCTCCGATATCGATATTACGGGAATTTTTTTCAATCGGGCAAGGGCCATTACCCTTCTGATGTGACTTAAAATCCTCCTGCGATTGCCCACTCGTGCCTTGCCGTCATCGAGGAAGAAGTCCTTTTGAGTGTTGATGTCTATGATAACCTGTTTGCGACGAGTTTTTATCAGTTGCCGAATCATTTTGCAATTTTCCTATTTATTGCGTTTTTTAAATTCGGCCGAGTTCCATCATATTGATATATACGTTCGTCAGGAGTACTGGTTACAAGAATACTCGTTAAATTTGTCTTAGCCGCTATTTCTGATGCCGTCACGATACCTCCTTTATTGGTTATCGCCTGACCGCAAGCCCTACTTTAAACCCCCATTCGCCATTTTCTGCCCCCGGCAAGCCGGGATTTGCCAAAAATTGCCTTTTACCGTATAATTCCGGCACCGAAAACCGTCAAAAAGACCGGCTTATACCGATTGGCCAAAACAATGTCAAGAGTATTAAACAATTATTTATCAGTCGCCATAGACCCTCAAAACCTCACTGGCATGGTCGAATTTGCCGATATTTTCGGACGTTCGGCCCCTCTCCATATCGAAGTCGGCTCGGGTAAGGGGACATTTCTGTTAAATCAGGCAAAATCCCGGCCCGAAGCCAATTTTATCGGGATTGAATGGGCCAGCAGATATTACCGCTTTGCCGTGGACCGGATTGGTAGATGGAATATCACCAACGTCCGTATAATCCGCACCGATGCCGCCTTTTTTTTGGCTGAAAATGTCCCCGATTCCGCGGTTGACTGCTTCCATATTTATTTTCCCGACCCCTGGCCGAAGAAACGCCATCGCAAAAGAAGATTCTTCAATGAGGCCAACGTTGCACAGCTTATTCGTTCTCTAAAACCCGAAGGGGTAATTCGTGTCGCTACCGATTACGCAGAATACTTTCAGCAGATAAAAGACGTGCTCGCGTCGCGTGAGGGATTACTGCGGGAGATTGATTTTCTTCCGACCGCCGGCGCCCAGCTTGGCGAATGGGTCGGCACTAATTTCGAGCGCAAGTATCTTAAGGAAAACCGCCCAATCTTCACTTTGGCAGTCAGAAAAATCTGAGACCGCTTACCGATGTATCAACGATGTGCTTTTGAAAGGGCCGATTAACCTGTTATCTGGCGACGGTGTGTTCCGAATGTTCCTGGGCCAGCTTGGTTGCCTTGCCTGTTCGTTCGCGGAGATAATACAGCTTTGCCCTTCTCGTTTTGCCGCTTCGGGTCGCCTTGATGTCGAGGATATTGGGCGAATGAAGCGGGAATATCCGCTCTACTCCCTCGCCTGCCACAATCCTGCGCACTGTGAAGGTCGAGTTGATGCCCCTGCCCTTGCGAGCGATTACCGTCCCCGAAAAAACGCCGACGCGCTCCTTGTCCCCCTCTTTTATCCGACACCTTACGTCCACTGTGTCTCCGATTTCAAAATACGGTATATCCTTCTTCAGGCACTTGCCTTCGACCTTATCAAGCAATTCTGTATTCACTGCGTTTACTCCTACTGCTCGTATTTATGCCCAAAAACAGCCGGGATGGGTTTCCTGCGGGGTCAAATCCGCCCGCCCTTAAAGGCAGTCATTATAATCTTTCCGGCGGCAATAACAAGCGCTTTTTATATGGTTTTAAGCCCTTTTTAACGGCTTACGCCAGCCGGCTGCGAAGCTCGCGGTAATCCTTCAATGACTTCTCAGCGGCTTCCAGCGGCGGATATTCCCCGCTTTCCTCCTCAATGATATACCACTGCGTCCCGCCGGTCGATTCGCAGAGAGCAAAAACTTCCTTCCAGTTCACGTCGCCTTCGCCGATGAGCGCCTTTTTGTTCGTAGGCGAATATTCCTTAATATGAATCGTTAAGGAACGTCCGGGGTATTTTTTCAGGTAAGCAACCGGGTCAGCCCCGCCCATCATCGTGTTGGCGGTATCGATTTGCATAGTAACATCCTTCGAGGTATTGTCAAAAAGGATGTCCCACGGCCTTTCTCCGTCAATCGGCTTGAAATCCCCTGCGTGCGCGTGATAGCCGACCACCATACCCTCCGGCTTTACCTTCTCCGCCAGCTCATTGAGGACATTCGCCACTTCCAGCCACGACTCCTTTGTAGTATGTGTTTTAGGGTCCAGCCAGGGCACAATCAGGTACTTGTTGCCTATTACCTTGTTGAACTCGATTGTCTTTGCCAGATTATCGCCCATCAGCGTATCAAGATGTGTATGCGTCCCACAGCATTTCAGTCCGTTGTCATCCAGCATCTTTCGGACATCTTGCGCGGAACGCTCATAATAGCCGGCAAACTCCACACCGTCGTATCCCATCTTCGCTACTGCCGCTATCGTCCCCGGAAAATCTTTCGCGCATTCGGTCCGCACCGTCCACAGTTGAAGCCCGATCGGTAGTCCTTTTTTTGCCTTTTTCACTTCTTCCGCTCCTTTGGCGATTGCCTCAAGCGAGTAAATCCCCGCACACGCCGCCAGTCCTGATTTCAAAATCATCCGCCTCGATACGTCTTTTTTGTTCATTTTTTTCACCTCGTTTTGGCCAATATTAACAACAGGGCCTCCTGCCCAATGTTTGTCCGAACAACTTCCGTAATTTTACGCTGTTCCCCGACGCAAAGCAAATCTAAATCTATGGTTCTTCTTGCTTTAGCAGGTCCGGGCGGGCCTGTCGGGTTCGTTCTAAGGATTGTTGGCGGCGCCATTTTTCGATTTCGGCGTGATGGCCCGAAAGTAAAATATCGGGCACCTTCATTTCCCTGAAAACCTCAGGCCTCGTATATTGCGGATACTCTAAGCCGCCTGCGGTGAGCGAGGTCGAACCGTCGCCCGCCGATTCGCTGAAGGTCTCATCTTCGGCGGAACACTCATCCCCAAGAGCGCCCGGCAACAGCCGAACCACCGCGTCAATAATGACCATCGCCGCCAATTCTCCGCCCGAAAGGATATAATCGCCTATTGAGATTTGCTCCGCTCCGAGGCCGGCTGTAATGCGTTCGTCGAAACCCTCATAATGCCCTGAAATGAGAATGAGCCGTTTTTCTTTTGAGAATTCCTTCGCTAATTTCTGCGTAAAGGGCTTGCCCTGCGGCGTAAGCAGAATAACCCGTGTTTTTTTGTTTGATTGTTTTGCGACGTGTTCGAAGCAGTCGAGCACCGGCTGGCACATCATAACCATCCCCGGCCCGCCTCCGTATGGCCGGTCGTCAACCTTCTTGTGCTTGTCTTTGGAAAAATCCCGGATATTCGTCAGAGCGATTTCGACGATGCCCGCCTCTTGCGCCCGCTTAAGTATCGAATGACCCAGCGGCGACTCAAACATCTCCGGGAAAAGCGTTAAAACGTCGATTCGCATTGTCCCCATCCCTTGTGGTTAGCTCCCACTCCTGCTTGCCCCTGCAAGTCGTAGGCAGGGGACGTGATGGTCATTGCGAGCGCAGCGAAGCAATCTCAATTACGCCTTTGCCTCCGGCTTTTCGTTCTCCTCCTGCTTGGCCTTTTCTTCCGGTTTTTTCTCAGCCGGTGCTTCTTCAGCGTCCTTAGCGGGTTTTTCCTTTGGCGCCTCTTCTGTTGTTGCCGCCTTTGTATCTTCAGCCGGCTTTTCTTCTTTCTTTTCCGCGGCTTTTTCTTTTGGTGCTTCTACTGGCGCTGCCGCTTCGGCCGGTTTTTCCTTCTTCTCTTCTTTCGCTTTTTCCTCTGCCTTTTTCGCTTCTTCCTTGGTCTTTTCCTCGGCCGCCGCCTTTGCCGCATCTGCTGCTTTCTTTATAGCTGCTCGGTCGGCGCTGGTGAAGGGCACGCCCTTGGCTTTTGCCCTTTTTCTCGCCAGTGCTCGCCGGACCTTCTTTTCTTCCGCGTATTTGTGCTTGATACCCTTGCGGAGCAGTATCTCCGATACTGTGTCCGATGGTATAGCGCCTTTATCGAGCCAGTACTTGACTCGTTCTAAATCAAGAATGATTTCCTTTTCCGGATTCTTTTCGAGCGGGTCGTAATGGCCCAGTTTCTCGACAATCCTGCCGTCACGGGGGCTTCTGATATCTATCACGTTAATCCTGAAAAACGGCCTGTGCCGTCTGCCCTGCCGTGACATCCTGATTTTTACCGCCATAATCTTCTCCTTTTTAATCGTCTATAATCAATTCCCGCCGGGCTTACATATTGCCAACGAGACACGTTTAGCAGCAAAACCCGGAAATATAGCAGAATTCCCCTCCGTCGGCAATAGCAATTTTTCAACTCGATTGAGCGAAAAAATCGCTCGATTGTAAATTTTCTGACGCCTCGCCGGCTGTTTTCAAAGCGGATTTTATTGGACATTGAAAACCGTGCGAGAACGGCTGTCCTATATGTTGTGTATTCGTCAAGAGAGTTGCTGTATATCGGGGTTCAAGTTATGGGGCGTTAAAGCTGTGGCAATCTAAGGGCTAAAGAAAAATTGCCGGCAGTGTCGATACTGCGAGAGGCAATGGAAAATTTTGTGTGAGCAATGAAGGATTTGACAATATGAGCAAAAGAGAGCTGATTGACTGCATCTGCGAAATAAACAAAACCGCCAAGGCGGAATTCCTGGCCAGGTTCTCCGAGGAGGAGCTGAAAGATTACCTGGAACATCTGATGGAGCTGGACCTCGAAGAGATTCTTGTCTGCGCGTAAGAGCGCATCGCGTTGCGAGGATTAAGCGGGGGAGGGACGGCAATCCCTGCGGTAATTTTCAAGGAGGGGGGAGCATACTCATCCAATCGTTTTATTCAAAAACCACTCTGTCTATTTTGGCGCCTGCTCAGCGGAGGCCATCGGCGGGACTGCCAAGATAATGTTTTCCTTGAAGGAAATCGCAACGGGCCGGGAGTCCGTGGGGATATAAAAGGCAAAATCGAACCATTTGACCCCGTCCTTGATGTCCGCGGCTTCCACCTTTATCTGCTCGCCTCGACCCGTTTTCTGAAGCTGGTCTGGGGCCTTTAAGAACCCCTCAGGGTAGGCGATTACGGCGCCGCCCCTGAAAGGTTCCTTATCGTCTTTTTCTTTACATATAAGTCGCAACTGACCCGCGGTGAAAACCCCGCCTGTTCTCATTATTGCATTTGTAAATCCGACACGGACAATAATCAGGTCTTTGGAAGCGAGCGGTTCGCCCGAGTCGTTTTTAATCCCCTGTGGTGCAGGCCAGGCGACGGTCTTGTCCGGCAGCTTGATGCTGCCCGCCGGGGCCAGGACGGAGATGCTTTTACTGGTCTGGTATCGGCTGAAGAACAACTGGTCGAGGAAGTCCGCGTGCAGGACCGCGAAACTGTTGGCGCCGCTCAGCGAGCCGCTGCTTGAAATCGCGAACCAGCCCGTTACAAAGCCGTCGGGATTGAACAGCGTCTTGCTGGGTTTTCCCGGGTCTGACCTGCCGGATTGGAATCGCGGGTAGGGGTAGCTGTTGGATAACGGCGACATCGCGACTGTGGTAAGCAGCACGCCTGATACTATCAGCCCCAGTGCAAGACCGAACACTATCCGCCCAATGCGTTCGGGCATTATGCCGAGGTTGATAGGGTGTCGCGAGAGCAATGTGATAATGGTTTGCAGAATAGCGAAGGTCACTGCAAACAGCACCGCAAAGCTGATAAGTTGTCCCCAGTCGGGCAGCATGTCCCGTCGAATGAACAGAAGGTCGGCTAATTGTTCGAACCAGCCGAATGCGACAAAGCTCGCGCACAAGGCCGCCATAAAGGCGGTGAACGATTTAATGAAGCTGCCCTTTAAGAACTGCAATGCTGCGCAGCCGGCCATAATAAGTAACACTGCAATACTTGCCATTACAACCTCGTATTTTTGCTTTTAATCACTTTGTCGAGCGAACGCCGCCCGGCGTATCATTGCTCCGTTGTCGGTCTCTGGTCCCCGGATTTGGACAGGACACGCACCATTTCATTGATGGATGTAACGCCTGCGATAACCTTCATCATCGCCTGTTCCTGCAGATATCTCATCCTGGCGCGTCTGAACTCGGTGCCGATATCAGATAGCGACTTTGCCTGTTTAACGGCGTTTCGCAGGTTCTGGTTGAAAAATACCGTTTCAAAGGTGGCCATTCGGCCGAAATAACCGGTCTCCTGACAGGTTTCGCAGGGTGATGCCCTGCCCCGCTTGTCGTAAACGACTTTACCGGCTTTGTAAAAAACCTTAACCTTGTCCGCCGGTATGTTGAACTTGTGCAGCAATTCCCTGTTCGGCTCGTATGCCTGCTTGCACTGGTCGCATAGCTTGCGGAGAATCCGCTGGTTGCTGATTCCCAGCAGCGGTTCGAGGGCCTTGTTCTTGTCGCCGACCAGTTTTATCCATTTGGCCAGCGCCCTCAGCAGGGTTTCCTCTTCGAGTGCAACGTAAACGAGTTTGCCGGCCGTCGCCGCGGCGCAGGCGATTTGAGCGGTTTCACTGTCTTCGCAGTCGGCCACGGCTATAATGTCCGGGTCCGTTCGGATGACCGACTGCAGTTTTTTGGGATAAGTAGTCACGCCGCTGTCGCTCAACGAAAAGATGTTTTGGGTTATGTTCGGCAGCTTGCCCGAAGGTTGTCTTTCGACGGTCGCGATGCTGTTGAGAAACGCGTCGTGGTCTCGCAGCAGCGTGTAGAGGGTTGTGGTCACGCCGCTTTTCTTCGGACCTGATATGATAAGCAGGCCCTTTTTTACGTTTTGAAGACCGTTTAGCTGCTTGAGCTGCTCAGCCGTCAGACCGAGGTCGGTCAGCTTGGTGATGTCCTGCTGAGTGAGCTGCTTTACACGCATCTGTTCGCCGGCGGTGGAACCCGCGGTAGTTACTTCCCAGTCGATGCGCCGGTTGTTTTGGAAAATGGTAAATTTGCCTTTCTGCGGTTTTCGTTTTTCCTCAACATCGAAGTTGGCGAGGTGCTTGACGAAATGCAAAAGGTACTCCATCCGGTCTTTGGGCGAAGCCGGCTGTTTGAGGGCGGCCCCGTCAACGTAATAAGCGATGTTGTAGTTCTGCAGCGTTGGTGTGCAGATTATGTCGTATGCCCTGCGGTATATGGCGTCGCTGAACAGGTCGTATGCCGCTTTGTATCCGAAAAAGTCGGGCGTCTTGGGTTCAGGCAGGGGGACCTCGTTGTTGTTTGCGGTAATGAAAACAAAACTTTTCATCGCTGCGGTTTTTTTCGTCTGGCTTGCGAAAAGCCCCTTGATATGGTCGATGGTTAAAACCCGCTGAAATTCCGGAACCAGCGCATTGCGGTGCATTACGTAGCTGAGCGACGCTGCGCCCGCGGCGATAAGATAAAACACAGTCCCAATCGGAAAAACGGGGATAAGCAGCCAGACAATCCCGGCCGTCGCCCAGGCGATGAAGACAACAATTGTCCAGAAGACGCTTTTGGTCCCCACGGCTTCGGCGTCCCTGTGGACCCAGCTTACAACGGGCAGCCCCCCGAAAAACAATATCAGAAAAACCACTAATTTTATGGGCGATATGTAACCGCCGTATCCAATAGCAGCTAAAAATTCAGGCATAACATACTCCATAACGGTATCATACAATGGCTCACAGGATGCCTCCCTTCTCGGTGCGGATGCCCTTCAGGGCCATCTTCAGCTCTTCGGGATTGGGCGCGTGCCGGTAGGCGTCTTTCGGCTCCACGAAGCCGTCCATTATCAGCTTTACTAAGCTGTCGGTGAAGTCCTGCATTCCTTCTTCGGTGCAGCCGCGGATGAGGTTTGAAATCTCGCTCTCGCGTTTTTCGCTGATAAGCTTTCGGCCCTCTGGATTGGCAAGGAATATTTCAATGGCTGGCATTCTGTCAACGCCCGGCTTTACGCTGGGCATCAGCATCTGGCTGATGATGGCGCGAAGGGTTATGCTCAACGTCTGTCTGGCAAGTTCGCGTTCGATTTGAGGGAACAGGTCCACGATTCGCTGGATTGCCTGTGCGGCATTGGTGGCGTGCACGGTGCCGAATACCAGATGCCCTGTTTCAGAGGCCCGCATCGCCGCCGACACGGTCTCGGCGTCTCGAAGTTCGCCGATGAAAACGACGTCAGGGTCTTCCCGCATCAGGTATGTCAGTGCTTCGTCATAATCCGGCACGT
The DNA here is from genome assembly GCA_043811995.1 of Planctomycetota bacterium. Classification (GTDB taxonomy): domain Bacteria; phylum Planctomycetota; class Phycisphaerae; order Sedimentisphaerales; family Anaerobacaceae; genus Fen-1362. Next base: position 24,935 of record JBDRMP010000043.1, on the reverse strand, counting down.
CGATACCTATCTCACGCTGGGAAACAATCGCCTTTTTGTCCTTGATGAAATACTCGATTGGGTCTTCGATGGTGACGATATGGCAGGGATGATTCGTGTTGACGTAATCGACCATCGAGACGGCTGTGGTTGTCTTGCCGCATCCCGTCGGGCCAACGACCAGGACAAGACCCTGGTTGCCCTCGGCGATTTTCTTCAATGTCTCCGGCAGGTGCAGTTGCTCGATTGTGGGTATCTCGGTGTTTACTCGCCTCGCCACCAAACTTATCAAGCCGCGCTGCCGGAAAATGTTTACTCGGAACCGCTCTTCTTCCGTTACCCCGTATGAAAAATCGAGCGTCCCGTGCTTGTGGAAGAATTCCTTTTGCTCAGCGGTCAATACCTCGAAACATAGCTGTTCGATATGCTGTTCGGAGAGCGCCTCCCCGGTGGTGCTTTTAAGGTCATCCTGTATTCGCAGCTTTGCGGGCTGGCCCACCTTGAGATGCAGGTCGCTGGCCCTGGTCTTTATCGCCGCGCGGAAAAACTTGTTTATTTCCGGCTCTGGGTCTTGTGGGTTTTGACCCGAAATTTGTTCGGATTCCGCCATAATCTACTCGAAGTTTGGAACGTGACAACCTATTTTTGTCGTATTTTGTGTTCAGCGGGCTTTCGAGCGCCTCGCCGATTACAAACAATTTAATATAGGACATTTCCCGCCGGCTGTCAACTTTGGCGTTGGCCTTTATTTTACCCCCGCTGCTGTCTTGCGACAGCAAGACGCGGGGGCAGGGGCCTGTTTTGCTTTACAAAACCACCCCGCTGCCTGTATCATACACTCATCCGCCGATGTAGCTCAATGGTAGAGTACGGCTTTCGTAAAGCCGGGGTTGAGGGTTCAAATCCCTCCATCGGCTGTTGTCTTTAGACGGACGGGGTTACGCACAAGGCGATTTGCAGTGAGTATAAAATAGAAACAATAAAAAATGGTCAGGGATTGAATATGAGCAATGCGGACAAGGCAGCGGCGATGTTTAAGGAAGGTTTTTCGTGTTCAATGGCGGTGCTGGCAGCTTATTGCGAGCAATTCGGCCTGGATAAACACTTGGCATACAAAGTCAGCAGCGGCTTCGGCGGAGGTATGCACCTTGACCAGACCTGCGGCGCGGTAACAGGCGCTTTTATGGTCATCGGTCTTAAATTCGGCAGAACAAGGGCTGACGATATCGAAGCCAAAATGAAGACCGCCCGATTGACCAATGAATTCGCCAAAAAATTCAAGGCACGCCATGGCTCTATCGGATGCACCGACCTCATCGGCTGTAATATCAGCACTCCGGAAGGTTTTGGAGAAGCCAAAACCAAAGACCTGTTCAAACAGGTCTGCCCAAAATATGTGATATCGGCAGCCGAAATTCTGGATGAAATTCTCTGATGCCGGACTTTTGTCATTGCGAGCGCAGCGAAGCAATCTCAACCACAGTTGGGCTCCTCGCAAAGTAATTATGGCTGATACACTTAATAAAAAATTCGAATCACTTAAGCGAATCCTGAAAGAATTAGAAAGTGTTGTTGTCGCCTATTCAGGGGGCGTGGATAGCACCTTTTTACTTAAAGTCGCAGTCGATACGCTCGGCGCCAAAAACGTCCTCGCCTGCATAAGTGCGGGCATTGTCGAGCCGAAGCACGTCCTGAAAAGAGCAAAGAAAATCGCCAAAACCATCGGTGTCCGCCTCCGGACAATCGACGCCGACGAGCTTAAAGACCCCCATTTCGTCGCCAATAAAGCCGACCGCTGCTTCCACTGCAAAAGTCATTTGTGCCAGGAACTTTTGGATATCGCACATCGAAAGGGATTAAAGCACGTCGTCTTCGGGACAAACCGCGACGACCTCGATGACTATCGCCCCGGCAATCGCGCAATGAAGGTGTTCGGTGTCCGCTCGCCGTTGGCTCAAGCCGGCTTGACAAAAAAGGATATACGGACTCTTAGCAGAAAGCTGGGTCTTGAAACTGCCGACGTTCCTGCCTCACCCTGCCTTGCATCCCGGCTGGCTTATGGCCTTGAAATTAGCGAACAGCGCCTTAATCAAATCGAGAAAGCGGAGGATTTCCTGAGGAAGCTTGGTCTTGTCGAATTTCGCGTTCGTCATCACGACACGATTGCCCGAATCGAGGTCCATCCGGAGGATTTCAAGAAAATATCGACTGAGCCGAATCGGTCCAAGATTATTAAAAAATTAAAAACCCTCGGCTTCAAATACGTCACAGTCGATTTACAGGGCTTCCGCAGCGGAGCATTAAACGAGCAACTGTCGGACGAGCAGAAACAAAAATTTATCGTGCAGTAGGCGACATAGATGAAGTAAAAGTGAAAAAGCTGTCTCAACATCCGTCCGCCATCGAGTCGTTTTGGCTCCAGTTTTGGGGATATTTTAAGAAGAAGACAGCTTTGCGCTCACCAGCCGGTTCAGGCTAACATCTTCTTCAGCGGCCTCAACCGCAAGTTTACGATGTAATTCCGGTGGCACTCGGACCATAAATTTCCCGCTATATCGCCGAGAACTGATTGGTTCCGGCACACGCTCACCGCGGGCTTTCATATCCTTTACAACGTCGGCCACCGTTTTGTGTATCCCGTGCAGTGCCTCTTCCGGGGTGGGGGCCAGCCAGCTCAAACTTGGAAACTCCGCACATAGCCCTACACATTGGGCGTCTTCTTCGGACCAAATGACACGATATGTATAATGGTTACTCTCTATTACTGCTTTTGTTTTCATTCTGTAACCTCTCAATTGCCTTGAGCACCTGTTTAATCTGATACGTCTTGGCCATACCTTTGTCATTCTGAATATTCACGCGAGGGTCGCCCTGCCAGGGCATCCGGTATATGCGGTGACTGGTGCCTCGCTGCCGCGGTTCCCCAAAGTAATGGTCGCACACCCTACACAGGTCATTGAAACGTATCCCTTTAGGATTATTTCGCATCTGAGCCAGAATAACGTTGATGTCTGCCATAATTTAATAGTAGCAATAATGATACTAACTGTCAAGAAAAATGTTCGGATTCTTTTGAAAAAACGCCGTTTTTGAGAGAATTTTTGCCCCACGCCGGAAAGTTACGCCCTGATAAGCCGATTCGCTATGAAATCGTTGAAAAACTGAAAGCTCTCGTTTTCAGTTACGTCACCATTTCCATATAATGGTCATAAGTATGACCAGAGACCATGCTACAATAAGCCAAAATTTGATTTGTGCAAAAATTGCAGATATGTCCTTTTCTGGTAAAGGTTCGTAATGATCAGAATTTTGATACAGCAGCGGATCTTTCCCCTCTGTTCTTTTTACCATTTCAACATACTTTTTTTGCCATTCGTATTCTCTCTTAATAATATTCGTCATCTTGCAGGATAGCATTATTGCAATGCCGCCAATTAGAACAGAGAGAAGGATTGCAACAACAAAATCGAGATCAGCACCTCTCCATAAAAGAAGTGTTGCCATAGCGACTGCAAGACTGGTTTGAACAGCAATATAGCGTCCAGTCCATTGTTGAATAACGTGATCTTGATTGATAACCAAATCAACCGCTCGTTCGAAAGCTTTATCTTTGTTCACTTCACTCATATATCATCTTGGGGAAACGTTCCGCCTATCGCAAAATAAATGATCGTACCTATTAGTTTATCATTCCGTGCTTATATTTCTCGTTCTATATAATCCGCTTTGCCGGGAAATCTCTCTTTCAAGAAAGTTTTGATTCTGTTGCTTTTTATGAGTTCTACAAATTTTTCAGTCGAAATTTTTAGTGTACGTGTGCACTGAGCATTGACGGTTTGATATGTTACGCCCAATTTAGTCGCGATTTCATTGAAGGCGTCGTTATGCTTTACACCTTTCTTAACCATACAAATGGCAGGTATCAGATAATCAGTGAAATGGTCATAGCGTCTCTCGTTGCCGCGTGGATTTGGTTCAGATGATACTGATAGAGTGGATAGTTCGGGTTCCGAGAGATAAAATAAATTTTGCTTTTTAAGTTCTTTGATTTGCTCATCTTTATCTTGTGCTAAGTCTGAGAGATCGTTTTTCTTTTGGTCGATCTGTAATCTAATGGATTCACCTTGCTCTTCGAGGCTCTTTATTTCGTCATCAAGGCCTGCGATTTTATTTTGATAGGATGATTCGAGAGATTGAATCTCTTTCTTAATGTTGCTTATTTCTTTTTCTCTTTCCTCAATGTGTTCGGCTATGCTGCCATCTTTGCTGAGGACTCGTTCTATTTTTTCTATCGTATTGTCATCAGATAGTTGGCGTCTTGTGATTGAATAAATTAGTGTTTCATTAAAGTCTGCTTTTCTCCAGAACGGCGAATAAAATCTGATTTCTTCGCCATTCGTTATAAGTGCAAGTATAGGTCTTTTTTCGTCGCAATATCGTTTGAGCTGTGAGGCGATGTAGTCGTCAAGATTCTTATCTGATCCCTTTGCTTCGATGAGGATTTTATGTCCAGAGGATTTGACCAGGATGTCAATTCTCATACCTTGTGCTGAGTGTTCAAAATCTAAATTCTTATACCCGAATGACTGTAGGAAGGGGATTATGAAATTGTACTTAACATTATTCTCATTGCTGCCTATATCATCGGCGGACATTTCGGCTAATCGTTGGAGTTCTTGTCTATTTGCTTGGTTCATACGTAATAATCACTCAGAATAACATCCTTTTGATTACGATCTGTTCAGTTCTTCCCGAATGGTTTGTGGCAGGGACGCCTCGAGCCGGGGGAACTTTTCAATGATGCGAAATATATCGGCCAAATCCTTTTGCCGTTTGCTTTTGCGCCGGGTCGTATCCATATACGCCCAGACCTTGCCTTGTAACACATCTTCAACCCTTGCGACCCTCATCGTATAACCCAAGACATTCCTCTTATCTGCTTTTGAAACAAATTCCTGATAACGAGGGTCTGACTGGAGCTGAATCCGCAGGTCGGAATTTGAGCTGGTGATATTGACGCTATGCTCGAATTGCTCGATTTTCAGGCCGAGTTCTTTGGCTGCTTTGCAAATGGCACTGACGTCATCATTTGCCGCGACGGCGTCCAAATCCAAACTCACGACCGGCTCAACATAAGCGTTTACGGCCAGTCCTCCGATTAGGCAATACCGCGAACCGGTTTTTGAAAGGATGTCCAGAAAAACCTGGATAATATCAGTTTTTCCGTTTGCCATCCGGTTGATAAATTCTTTGCCAGTCATAGCATTTGTCCTTACGCCGAAGATTTAAGTGCTCCTGCTCCTTATTATTATAAGTATAGGCGGGGAAAGGCAAGTAAAAAGCCAAAAAGCAAAAGGCAAAAATTAGCCGTCTGTGGCTTTGAAAACCCGGATTTAGGAATTGCTATGCTGCGGGGAGAGGGCCTGCGGCGACAAGCTTCTTGCGTGCTGAATCAACCGTGAGATTAAAACCTTCGAGCATTCGGGCTCCGAGCAGAGCGAGGTCTCCCTTTTCCGCAAAGACCACCTCATCTATGGTAAAGTGCCCATCCACGCGCAGTATAGCAAAACCAAGATTGCGTGTTACTAATTCGCCGTTGGCCATAATGAAGGGAACATCTTTCTTTTCTCTATTAACGCCGATTTTTTCCAGCTTCTCGGCGGGAATCCAGGTGTACTCACTGCCGGTGTCCACCAGAAGTTTAGCGATTTGGATGGACTTTTTGCGGTCGGTATGATTCTCAACTTTGCAATTTATATAAAATGTGCCCATATCAATATGTTACTGCTTTTCCTTATTGTTTGCAAGCCGCTAAATTATATAAAATTATATGGTTCTCAGACACGACGGCTTTTACCGCTGCGCAATTCCGCGAGTTCCGCGTTGATTGCTTCGATGTTGAAACGTTCGGGATTAAAGTCACGGCCCATCCATTCGAGCGTTTCCTCGTAATCCTTGTGTTTGGGATTTTTGAGGACTTCGAGCATATCGTAGTAGCCCCAGATACCGCCGCTGTCGTCCGGCGGACAGGCGAATTTGCCCGCAAGGCATACCGGATACTTTACGCTTTCAGCCGGCGGGCCGATTTTGACCACCTCGATAAGGTGCTCCCAACTATCGCCGAAGTCATACTCATAAATGAATTTGCTTTTTACCGCCGGGACCAGATTGCTTAGCATTACCTTATTCTCATTCTCCGTATCTTCCAATTCAAATCTTGGGTCACTCAAACGGCGGTCGAGGTGCGTATACCCGCTTTTACCCAGCGAGCGATACTCCTTGCGAGAGCGGTCGGAGGCGATGAACTGATGTAAATGTGAGTTAGTCCAGCCCATAACAATCTGGATGACCTCATGCAGGTCACTGAGGTGCATATCGCTGGGCACGGCGATGTGTCGCCAGATAAGGGGTTTGCTGCCGCATAGCGTAATTTTGAGTTCGTGAATCTGCACCGGCTGGGTTTTGTGGCTGGACGGTTTCTTTGGCATCTTTTTCTCCTACAAATATAGATTCTTCGGCCCCTGCAAACGGGGCCTCAGAATGACGCTCATACAGATGAGCGTCAATTCGTCAAACCTGCAATTGCGGCGCCGATGAGCGTCGCGTTTTCCACACTGATAATCTCAAAGTATATGCCGAGCTTGTTTTCGAGGTATTGCTTGAGATAAAACTCGACGCGGGGTTTGAGCGTTTTCATCTGATAAAACGTCGTGCCTTCGGCCACTATGCAAATCGGTCTTGTTGGCTCTGTCCCGGAACCTGATTTGATTGCCATAGCGGAAAGATTAATGGCTGTCAGTTTCGCTGCCCGCTCCGTCAGCCGGTCCGCTATGTAATACAATTTAAGCACGTCTTCCTCGCTGCCGGCTTTACAGGCGTTCGCCAGCGGATTGTTTCCGTGAGGATACTGCATAAACTCGTTCATATTTTTCGTTTCAAGCTCGGACATCTGCCAGAGTTCTCCGGCTGCCGCTGTCGAGAACATATTTTCGACACAGGCCTTGTGAACGGTTCTTAAAAATACCGGCCCCAGATACGCTCCCGAAATCATCTTTTCGAGCTTGTGCTCACCGGGATTGACCGTTGATTTGTCGAAGGCGATGTCGATTTTGCCCCGGCTGATTTTGCCGAAGTTGCCCGATTCAGTGTTGATAATCTGGCTTTTTGCGGGGTCGAGGTCTTTTGTTTTTGGGATATTATTGTTTTTCTCGATATAGCAGGTATTTGTTCCCGTGCCGAGAATGAACCCGATGTAGGAACTGTATGTTTTGTTCTTATAACCGACCCCTGCCAACAGCGTGGTTACGGTATCGTTGAGCAGCACTATGTGTTTGTCTCCGCCAAGTCCCGTTGCCGCTAAAGCACGGTTTAAGTTTTCACCTATGAGCTGGCCTTCGACTCCTTGTGCCTTGACCTCTTTTGAAAAGCGAATCAGCCGGCCGTCCTTGTTCGGGAAGATTTCAACCGCGTATGAAAAACAAAATCCTATATTTTGGGAGGCGTTGACGACATCCTTGAGATAGCCCGACATAATCTTGAAGAATTCGTCTTTATCTATCTCACGCTGGATGCCCGGCATTTTGAACAGCCGAAGATTTTCTATCACCGCTCTTTTATTGTCGTCGAAATAAACCGTTGCTACCCTGAAGTTTGTCCCCCCCGCGTCCACAACGATTACTTTTTTGTTTGTCGGCACCTCCGCCCCGACTTCGATATAAGTCGGTATCATATCTAATGTGCTTTTTTGCCCCGCAAGGCCTTTCTGCATCTCCATCAGAAACGCCTCGATGCTTGTCTCGATATCGATGTCGAGCGGGTCCATCTGGTATTTTCTAAGAAAACGAATGACGTTTTGCCTTACCTTTTTCACTTTCGCGACTCCATTTTGAAGAAGGTTGTTAATCCTTGTAGCCGTCGGGATGTTCACTGTGCCATTTCCAGGCCGACTCGACGATTTTTTCCAGGTTAGTCCATTTTGGCTTCCAGCCCAGCTCCTGTTTTGCCTTTGCTGCATCGCACACAAGCACCGGCGGGTCTCCCGCCCGACGTTGGGTATCGTTAACCTTGAAATCTGCTTTTGACGCTCTTCTAACGGTATCAATCACTTCGCGAACGGAATACCCCTTTCCGTTGCCGAGGTTGTAAATCAATTCAGTTTTCTTATCGAGTTTTTTCAATGCCAGCAGGTGCGCCCGACAAAGGTCTTCGATGTGGATATAATCGCGGATGCATGTGCCGTCCGGCGTGGGGTAGTCGGTCCCGAAGATTTTAATTTCCTCGGTTTTGCCCATCGCTGCGGCGATTGCAAGCGGAATCAGGTGCGATTCGGGCCGGTGGTCTTCGCCTAAGGTGCCATTGTTTCCCGCGCCGCAGGCGTTGAAATATCGCAGTGCGACGTAATGCAGTTTGCCCGCAACGGCCTGATGATGGCACATCCTTTCGACCACCAGTTTCGTCTCGCCGTATGGGTTGATTGGATTTGTGGGCGAATCTTCAGTGATGGGCGTTTTGTCGGGTATCCCGTAAACCGCCGCCGTGCTGCTGAAAACAAATTTTCCCACGCCTGTCGCCTCCATCGCGGCCAAAAGCACCTGCGTGTTCGAAACGTTGTTGCGGTAATATTTCAGCGGCTCGCTTACGGACTCTCCCGCCTCGATAAATGCCACAAAGTGCATCACTACTTCGATTCGCCGCTTCTTTAGTGTTTGCACAAGCAGCTCAAAATCAGCCAAATCGCCCTCGACAAACTCACATCCGGTGATTGCGGCCTTGTGACCCTTGCTGAGATTGTCGTAAACAATCGGCTCGTGTCCCTCGGCGGCAAGCATTGCCGTCATATTGCTGCCGATGTATCCGGCTCCGCCGGCAACTAATATCCTCATTTGACTTTCCCCTTTTTTGCCGTTGAAAGTCGTTTCTCAATGCGTTTCAAAATTTCGGTCTCAAGCTGGTCGTCCCTGCCGAGGTCTATCCAGGTCATATTTGATTTCTGTTCGCGGCTAATTTCTTGAATAGATGTTTGCCCGGTCATTGCCTTGTAGCTTCGCCCGGAGCCCTGCTCACTCGCTATGCTTAATCTCTGGGTGGTCGCATTGCAGTTAATACATAATTGTCCGGCCTGCTGACTCACTTCGAGCTCCACCATCCTGCGTATGCTGTGAAGGTCCGCTTCAGCGCGATTGAATCCCCCCACGCTGTCGGTCCGCCACAGTTCGAACGATTGCGCCCCGGCTAACGGCAGGGTTCTTATGTAGCCGGCTTCCAAATCGAACTTTTCGATTTTGAAGTGCATATTCGCCAAAACCCCCTTCGCCGCTGTCATCGCCTCTGCTTTGGTAGCTCCGGGAACGCAAAGACGCTCTTCCGTTTTGACGTATTTGTTTTCGGCGCAGCCCCACAAATACAGCATTATAACGCAAAAGACGGCTTCTTTTATTATCGCGTTCTTTCCCATATTTTCCCTTTTCTCTGGTCGGCCCTGCACACGTTTCACCCGAACCGATTATAAACTCACTTTGCCCCTTAGACAAGAAAGCAATTGTCGAGCTCCAGTCACGCCGGAAATCCGAAAGTTTTGATAATTTTTATTGTCAAGCTGTGCCTGCGTAATATAATCCACCGGATAGTTCGACAGCGTTCAGTTGTATCTAACCGTATTTGATATATTGCTGGAGGCGTAAAACAGAAATGGACAGTCTTGTTCCTAACAGGATTTTTTTAACCAAGGGAGTTGGCCGACACAAATACAAGCTCAAATCATTCGAGGACGCCCTCCGTGCCGCCGGCGTCGCACAGCAGAATCTCGTCCAGGTCTCCTCGATATTGCCGCCTCGCTGCAAGGTCATCAGCCGCGAAGCCGGCCTCAAACGCCTCACCCCCGGCGAAATATGCTATTGCGTAATGGCCAGGACCGATACCGACGAGCACGGCCGACTCATTGCAGCTTCGGTCGGTTTGGCCGTCCCCAAAGACCGCAACAACTGGGGATACCTCAGCGAAGTCCACGGCTACGGTATGAACGAACAAGAGGGGTCTGACCTTGCAGAAGACCTTGCCGCTGGAATGCTCGGAACAACTTTAGGTCTTGAAGTGGACCCAAACAAGGCCTGGTCGGAAAAAGAGCAGGTATATAAATCCAGCGGCCTGATAATCAGAACCTCCAATATCACCCAGACCGCACGAGGTATGAGAGAGCTTTGGACCACTACCGTGGCTATCGCAATGTTCCTGTTCGACTAATGCCGGAGAACAATAGTTCGCAACCGACCGATAAGCCCCCAGGTTTATCCTGGGGGTTAATACAATTATGAAACGACCAATGTTTCTAAGCGACGTCCCCGAAAAATACCGCGACCCGGCTAAGGCCGGTGTCGTGATTATTCCCGTGCCTTACGATGGGACCAGCACCTGGGTGAAGGGTGCGAATAAAGGCCCCTCCGCCATAATCGAGGCCTCCGCGACCGTAGAGAACTATGACATTGAAAGCGACTCCGAGCCGTTCAAAGTCGGCATTTTCACCGATAAACCCGTAAAAGAAAAAACATCGCCGGAAAAAATGGTCCAGGCCGTGCACAAGAGAGTTGCCGACCACCTCGCAAAAGGCAAATTTCCCATCGTCATCGGCGGCGAGCATTCCGTAAGCATCGGTGTGATAAAGGCCGTCGCCAAAAAATATGAAAATCTCACCGTCCTCCAGCTCGACGCCCACGCCGACCTTCGCGACCAATATCACGGCTCGAAATTCAACCACGCCTGCGTTATGGCCCACGCTAAAGAACTTTGCCCCATAGTCCAGGTCGGCATACGAAGTATGGATACCTCCGAGAAACGGTTCTTGGATAAAACCAGAACGTTTTTCGCCGAAAACATATTCGGCAAAACCGACTGGATTGATTCTGCCGTATCTTTACTCACCAACGACGTCTATATAACAATTGACTTGGACGTCTTCGACCCCTCGATTATGCCTTCGACCGGCACTCCAGAACCGGGAGGCCTCGGCTGGTATGAGGTCCTCGAACTGCTCAAAAGGGTCTTTCACAATAATAACGTCGTTGGCTTCGACGTCGTAGAACTCTGCCCGAACAAAAACAACAAAGCCCCTAACTTCCTCGCCGCCAAACTAATCTACAAACTGATTAGCTACAAATTCGCAAAATAATCCCTTTATAAAATTTACTCCCGCATTTCAATGTGGTATTCTGTCATTGCGAGGCCGCAGGCCGAAGCAATCTCATCTTTTAGCTCTTGAAGGCGTAGAGAGATTGTGTAAAATTTATGCGGTGCCTTTATGAACGTGAGAAGAGGGAAAATTTGGGCCGTTTTTATTTCATTTGCCCTGTTCGCTGGCGTCTGTTCTGCCGCTGATTTGAGAAATAGCGACTCCAATGACCCCCGGCTCGAATTACTGACTGATGTCCACGCCGGTATCGAAATCGCCGGCGTAAGCGGCGGCGACTATGACCTCAGAACGGCCCGCCAGTTACAGTTCGATATATTCCGGCTTGACCAGTGGTTTATGCACTTCGAAGTTCAGGAAATCTCCCTCTTCGACCCCTCACCCCGTCAGCTCGACCACACAATTCAATATCTTTCGGCCGGCTGGCAGACCGACGCCGGCAGATTCGGCCTGTTCTGGGACCATACCTGCAATAATCCCGCCAGAAACCTGCCCGATGATGCGAGCAACGATATTCGCTGGAATGAAATAGGCATCAGCTACATCACCCACGGTATGCGCCTCGGCCACGAAAACGACGGTATCGACTTCGATTCCTCCTCGCAGTGGCTACATAAGCTCGACTGGAACGTCTCTTTTAGCAGGGTCTGGATGAAACACGAAAACGACTATGATTTTATGCTCAAGTTCGGCTTAAGAGATGACGCCCTTAGAATCCGCAATCACGTCTTCTACGCTCAATTTAAGCTTAATACGATAAATAGCGACAGGGGCACTGATTTTGACCCCTCCGTTGAAGTGGGGGATAGAATTCGCCTCGCAAAAAATCTTCGCCTTGTCCCCTTCGCCTCTTACAAACGCTTTAATGACTGGTATGCTCTCGACGCGGGAGAAGAATTTTTCTTTTATGGCCTGCGTCTCGAAGCCGCCCTCGGCCCCGATAAATCCGATAAACTCGTAAAAAGCAAACCTCAAAAGGACTCCTCCTTGTCTTCAGAAGAGCTTCCCCTTCGGTTTCACGTAACAGGCGGCTACAATACGAACCTCCATGGCACTCACAAAAGCTCGGGCAGCAGCGAACTCTTCTTTGACCTCGATATCCTCGATTTCGACGATAAGGTTCTTACTCTCAATACATTCGCCGGACTCCTTACTGAATCAGGCGTAGCTGAAATTCAAAACGTCAATTACAAAATCGGGCCTTCTTTGAAAATAGACCTCGCTGATTATTATTTACGCCTCTTCCATTCCTACTCCTGCCTCTATGGCGGCGACGACGATGGTCTTATCAGGAACTACAATCTTCTCGGTGCGGAATTGGCAAACGATTCCCAGCTAAGCTGGTCCCTGCAGGCCGCCGTCTTTGCCTCCACCACCGATTTCGATTATAACTCTCGTTTGCAGGGGACTTTGGGATATGATTTCAATGCTGCGGGTATTACCCCCTATATAAACGGCTCTTTGGTAGCTCTGCTTGGCGATGATTCCGTAACCGGCAACGCCATCGAGGCAGGCCTGAAAATCCCCGGCAGCGCCGGCTCTTTTATTATGTATCTGCGTCTCGAAGATAGCTACGATGTCTTTCGTTTCGACCAAGGCGAACAACGATGGCTCGGCTTCCACCTCGTCTTTTAACAACTCATTTTTAATTATATAAACAGGTGACTGGCGATAGTTATCTACTTTGGGGAACACTTGACAGAAGGATTTTATGGGCGCAATTTATTTGTTATATGCGTACATGGGAGTGATTATTTTGCTTTCGATCAGATGCTGGTATCTCCAGTTCAAGTTTGTTAGCTATCTTCGCAAAAAAGACCCTAAAAAAGCTTACGAGTTTGGGTGTTTGCAGGGGGTGCCGATCAATGGTATCCTCATTTCCAGAAAAGTAAGAAATTTTATCAGGAATGATGTCACAGCAGATCCTGAACTGGTTCGTTTTGGGAAAAAAGCATTAAGGGCCGCCAAATTTGCGTTATTTTTGTTCATCCTTACACCTCTGATGGTACTGGTCATAATATTTCTTGAATCAGTATATAGTAGCTGGCGATAGTAACGCCATCATTGAGTGAGCTGTCCGTATTCTTAATGGGGGGAATAATTAGGGGCGGTTATCTGTTTTTAATTCTCAAAACTGCTGACGCCTGAAGGTTTGGTTGTTTGGGGTTTAGGATTTATTTAGGACCTGTCCGACGAAGCGTTAGCGAAGGCGGATTTAGAAATTAGGATTTAGGATTTTCACGCAGTACACAATACGCACGACGCATCTCACATTGTGATTATGATGAGAACTCTCGCTTGCGTGTATTTAGATGCGCCTTCAGTCGTTGAAGTATGGATGAATGCATCTGCGAAACTCGCGACTCCGACAAATCCAGCGTCGCCCCGATCTCCTTCATCGTCATCTCTTCGTAGTAATACAAAACCACAATCAGCCGTTCCGCCCGCGTCAGCCCCTTTGTCAACAGCTCTTTCAGGTCCCGCTTTTGCGCCTCAATCGGCGGCTCTGCGCTCTTTTTGTTCTTCACGATGTCTAACTCGCGGATGTCCTTTTCGCTCTCCTCGTCTCCGTACTGGCTGTTCAGCGATACTATCCCCACCGCTTCCGCGTCCTGCTGAAGCCGGTTAAATTCCTCGATGCCCATATCCATCTCTTCCGCCAGTTCCTCCTTGCGCGGCTTTCTCCCTAAATGCGCCTCTAATGACTGCTTCGCGCGTGCTAACTGGTGGCCCCTCGCCCTGACCAATCTCGGCACCCAGTCCATACTCCTCAGCTCGTCCAGAATCGAACCGCGTATCCTCGGCGAGCAGTATGTCTCGAACTTCACGCCTCTCATCGGGTCGTATGCTTCGATTGCGTCCATCAGGCCGAAGTTGCCCGCGCTGATAAGGTCGTCCACCTCCACCTTCCCGGGCAGCTTTGTATGCACTCGTTCGGCTGTGTATCGAACAAGGTATCGGTAGTGCTCCAGCAACAGGTTCCGGTGATGTTCGTCATGGCCTTTATGAAAATTCTCCCATATCTTGCTGATTTCAAGCTGCCCGGGGCGAGTAGACTCGAGTCGCCCCCGGCGGGCTGAATTAGTTCGCTGGCTGGTCTTCACAGAGTTCCTCCTTGAATTCCGCTTAACAGTAGCTGTCTTGGTCTTCATACCCCTCATTGGTCAGTGCAATTCTGTTTCGCAGTCCTATAACACTTTAGTTCTTTCACCCCATATAAACCGATGTCGCCTTGTCGTGCCGCACCTATTTTGCTTTTCTTTAGCTCAAACTGTTAATTCGACCGAAGATTTCCAGATACCTTAATCGCATAACCTAAGCGCCAACTGCAAAATAGGTGCGGCACTCAACCTTTCTTTATCGGGCGTTACATCTTTGACTTTAACTTTTAATTCAAACGTCTTGTCGGACACAGCTCATCCGACTGTTTCTGCCTGAGCAGTTCCGTCGCAATCCTTTGATTAAGCGAGTTTTCCAGCAGTTTCGATATCTGGCCTCGCAGGTATTCGTCGCGGTCTTCCTCCAGCAGTCGTCTTGCCCGCTCATCGACTATCGGCTTCGTCTCGAAACTGCCCCCTGTTCCGAATTTGACGTTTTGACCGTCGCAAAGCAAAAGTCGCCGGCTGTTGGAATGCTCCATCAACGCCAAAAACATCAAATCGGCAAACTCGTCCACCGGCAGGTCCTTCGGCACAAAACCAGCCGTGTGCATAGCGTTTATGTTGTGAATCAGGAGTTTTTGTCTGTTTTGCGTGAATTCGAGAATCTTCAGCAGAACCTCGGTGATGTTGTCCGTCGCCTCCGTTGACAGGTTCATATTTGCTCCTCCCTGATAACCCGCCGGGGACGGGCTGTGTTTATCGGTCGCGTCGCCGTTCCCTGCGTATGACCCGATACTCATCCCTGTTCCTTTCCAGCTTCGCTGCGATAAGTCGCTCTCATCAGGGCGTAGCTTTTAGCGAAGCCCGATTCAGTTCCATCCTTGTTATATTTAGCCCCGCCACTCTCGCCGAAGACGGATGGCGGGGTTTCTTATCAATTATTGATTGGTGGCCCAGCCGTGCTGTCTTCCTTACTGAATATCCTTCGTATCTCGAACAACGACTTGCTCTTCCTGAGCTCCATAATCCGCGACAATCTCTCGAATACCGATTCGTCATAGAGCCGATGTCCGCCTTCCGTCCATTGGGCCTCGCGTATCAGTCCCATAATCGTGTAATTGTGGATGGTTTGTCTTGAGAAGGGGGTGTTCCGGACTATGTCGCCGATTCGGTACAACCTGGCGGGTATTCTAATCGTTGTTGTTCCTGTTCGCGTCACCAAGGTCTGTCTCTCCAAAGCTTTGTTACCGTTGTCGCTCGTGCTAATCGCCGGGGTTTATATTCGTCCCGACAGTTGCGTTCATCATAAACGGCCGCCTTTATCCCGATGTTCACCTTTGTCGCCGCACAAAAATCTGCCGCCCGTCTCTTGGCCCCCGGCTTCGCCGCGAGGCGAACGAGGTCTCGCCAGTGGCGAACCGCGGTCTTATAATGTATTTTACATTTTGCAAAATGTAAAATACATTACCCCTCGCGTCAAGCTTTTTTTAAAAATTTTTGGAAATTTTTTCGATTTCGTCTCCTGCCTGCCGGTTTTACAAAACGACCCCCTCAAAAAAACCGATACAGGGTTGGCAACTTGTGTATGTCTGCTGATGCCAGGCCAAAATTTAAGACACATTAGACGAATCAGCGTATAAATATTATGGGACGACACGCGATAAATTCAACTGCACGATTGGAATCTCTTGTCAGCGTCTCGCTTTTGGAGCAGATAACGCCGCTGGCGCATCAGATTAACTGCCTCGATATCCAGCGTATCGCGACAATTTGCGTCCGCAAGATACCCCGGCTGCTCGGCGCCCGGCTCGCCTCGCTCTACGTCCTCGACGAATCCAACGGAATGCTCCATCTCCAAAAATGCAATCATCCCTATATGATTAATAAAATCGTCTCGCTGAATCAAACCCCCCCCACGGCTATGGTTATGGCGGCCAAGAGCAAGAAACTCATCCACATACGCGATATCGACGCCCACTCTGAGCCGGCGATAAAGAAGTCGCAAAGGCCATACGCCAATAGTTATGAGACCAAAAACTGCCTTATCGTCCCGCTTCTGTGCCAGGACAAGGTCGTGGGCATCCTGAACCTTTCCGACAAGTCCGACGAGGCCGGTTTCACCCGCGAGGATATCGCCCTCGTTGAGCTGATAGGCCAATTGGTCGGGGCATCAATCGGGAATATCTCGCTTTTCGAACACATTCAGCACCAGGCGAGGACCGACGGCCTCACCGGCCTGGCCAACCACAGGACATTTTACGAGGTCCTCGAGCAGGAGCTGTGGCGCTCAAAACGTTCCGGCGAGCAGATTTCCCTCATTATGGTCGATATCGACAACCTCAAGGCCATAAACGACACCTTCGGCCACAAAGCGGGAGACAAGGTCATTATGGAGACCAGTAGGCGGATTCGGGAGTCAATCCGGCAGATTGATACGGCGGCCCGATACGGCGGTGATGAGTTCGCCATTATCCTGCCCAATACCTCCCTTACCGATGCCACCGTCGTGGCAGAACGTATGGTCGCGGCCGTTTCAAGCTCGCCCGTTGTCTGTCGAAAGGATGAGATTACCGTATCCGTCAGTATCGGGCTTGGCCAATATGGCCCGGACAGCACGCCTGACGATATCACCAGCCGGAGCGACAAGGCGCTGTATGCCGCAAAACAGGCAGGTAAAAACACCTTCAAAATCTTCCAGCAGGGAAAAAAGTAAACCTCGCTTCTTGCCACGCAAAAACACTCCGCCTACGGCGGATAAACCACACCTTCGGCGGATAAACTTCAAAATCTTCCAGCAGAGAAAAAAATAACTCCCATTCCTCATTTTTCATCACAAAGTGCGCGGATTTAGACGGTTTTTTTACCACGAAGAGGCACGAAGATACACGAAGGTTTCTTAACCACAGATTACACCCGCCTTTGGCGAGGTCTCGCCTGCGAAGCGAGGCGGACAGATTTCACGGATTACGAGGGTTTCGGCCAGAGGTGTGCGCTTGACGAAGCCCGCTTTGCAAGCAAGCTTTCACGCAAGCTTCATCATCGCCCACAGCGATACAATCGCCACCCGGCTACTGCCGGAACTGGCCGAAAACAAGAAGGGATTGACGCGGATTGCGCGGATTTTTCGCGGATTTTAGAGAAAAGTCGTCCTACTACGCTACAAAGAAATCAGCTACGCAGGATCTGCGAGGACTTGTTTTGGGGTGAGTTTTTTGCCGCAGATTGCACCCTACTTCGTTTCCTCCTTCGCTTGCGCTTCGCTGGACAGGTCGCAAAAAAGCTGCGGGGTCTGCGCTTCGCTCCGACGCAGGGCAGGCAGATTTCACTGTTTTTTAGACGCTGATTAACGCCCGCCATTTGGCGAGGTCTCACCTTCGGTGGACAGATTTACGCTGGTTTTTTCAGGTCCAGAGGGCGGAGATGGTATCGGAGATTTTGTTCTCAAAGATTTCGATGAGCTTTTTGTTCTCGTTGACGATTTTCTGCTCGGCCTCAATTTGGGCAACAACTTCCTTTTGAGCATCCAGCGGAGGCAGAGGAATTTTTTGACTTTTTACAAAACTCAAATTTGCCATACGGAATTTGCCAGCGCCAAGCAGCATGAAATTGGGATATAGTGTTTGGACAGCGTAAAAAAGGAATTCTGGTAAAAGTTGCTTTTCATGTATCGGATAGAGTCCTGCGATGTTTTGATTAGTGGTTGACCCGAAAACAAGAAATCCTGTTTTACCGATAGTTGCACCGACCAAAGCAATAAGTGTAGTTTTAGGATTGAACATTTTAGCAGCAGAATTCTCTAAGCCCTTTTCCGTTATAAACTCCTCAGCTTCATAAACAAAATCATCTTTGCATACAGTAGAGCCGACCCAAGGGATTTTACCACCCCAATACTCTGATACATTTCTGCTTGGGGTGCCACCGGATTGGACGATGGCAACTTTTTCGAGCTCTACCCTTGGCCAGTCGGATTTGATTTTGATTGTGGGTTTGTAGTTTTGGACGATTTGCCGCGCTCCGTCGATGATTTTTTGATAGCCGTCGATTTCTGCGACGATTTTTTCCTGAACATCAAGAGGAGGAAGTGGGATTTTAAAAGCCTCTAAATCAGCAAAAGAAAGGTTGGAAATATTTGTCGTGGTCTTTGCGCTTATTTGGAAAAATGATTTTGCTCTTTCCGTTCTTAAGCAATGGAATAAGTAAACGGAATTAACCTTTTCCGGCTTAGCTCGAATAAGAGACATAAAGGCACCAAACGATGCTTCATAAGATATATTCGCAATGTATGTGGTCCGGCCCAAAAGATTCAAACTGTTAGCGGTTGATATAAGAATATCGCCATTTCTTAACAATTTATTATCATCTCTGACAAGTGCACGAGGAATGAAATACAAATCTTTTTCAACAATTCCCGATTCCTGGGCCGCTTTTGTAGTCGCTATTCGGATTGAGTTACCCGTCTCATAGTCCAGTTGCTCTTTTTTCCCAAAAGTGACTCCCCTAATTAAATCAGACACTTCCGCCAATTCCACCATAGGCCATTCGGATTTGCGGAGGTTGTCAAAGGTTCGGTATCTATCGCCCGTAAGGTTATAATCGCCGGATTTGGCAATTTCGGATTTTGGGACGGCGTGGGCAAAGGGGGAAATTTCAGATTTCAGATTTGAGAGCTCAGATTTAAGATTTGAGAGGTTAGCGATTTTCGATTTATAGATGTTGAGGAATTTGAGGCCGGCGGTTAAATCGTTTTTATCAATGGCCCTTCTTTGTGCGCCAAGATTGAAGCCATCGTTTTCGATTTTGACAAAGAGAATTTTGTCGATTCGTTTGGCAAGGGATTTATCCATTAAAAGGATAGAGGTTTTTACGCCGGAATAGGGATTAAAGACGCCAGCGGGAAGAGAGACAACGGCCCAGAGGCAATTTTCGACGAGCATTTTACGAAGGGCCTTATAGGCGTTCTGTGATTGAAATATAATGCCTTCGGGGACGATGATGCCTGCCCGGCCTGAGGGGTTTAGGTGTTCGGCGATATAATCGACGAAGAGGACTTCGCTTCTTTTGGCCTGAATTGAAAATCTGCTGTGCGGACGGATACCGCCTTTGGGCGACATAAAGGGAGGATTTGCCATAATGACGTCGAAGGTATCCTGCCAGCGGTCTTCGGATGTGAGCGTGTCATATTCGTGGACGTGCGGTTCGGGGAAGCGGTGAAGGTACATATTCACGAGCGAGAGGCGGACCATATCATAGGAGATATCGTAGCCGACAAAATGATTCATCAGACGTTTCTTCTGAGCAGTGGATAGTTTTGGATTGTTTTTAAGGATATGCTTATAGGCGCTGATTAAAAAGCCCGCAGTTCCGCAGGCGGGGTCAAGGACAGTTTCGTTAAGCTGTGGAGCAACTATTTCAACAATAAAGTCAATAATATGGCGCGGGGTTCTGAACTGGCCCGCATCGCCCTGAGAGGACAGGACCGAAAGAAGATATTCGAAGGCGTCGCCCAACTTTTCGCTGTGGTCGTAGGTAAAGCCGCGTATTTCCTTCAAGAACAAGCGAAGGGTTTCCGGGTCGCGGTATGGCAGATAGGCATTTTTGAAAATATCCCTGAAAAGTTGCGGGATATTGGGGTTATGATTCATTTTGGTAAGGGCTTCGCCATAGAGGTTGAAAAGCTCAAAGCCGCTTATGCGGGGGTCGAAGATGCTGGACCAGGAGTATTTTTCAAATTCACCTCTGAAGAAGCTGGGTTTGCCGCCCTGGTCAACAGACAATTGGTCCATATCATCCATAAACTTATAAATGAGGGCGATGGTGATTTGTTCGACCTGGGATTTAGGGTCGGGGATTTTGCCCACAAGGACATCCCGGCAATTGTCGATTTTTCTTTTGGTTTCGGCGTCAAGCATAGTTTCAATCAGGCAACGAATTTATTTAAGGGTATGTAATCCTTCACGTATTCGGGTATCAGTTTGCGCAAGTCCCTTGTCAAAGCGTTGAAGTCATCGTAGGTTGGACTTGTAGCGAAATCAGCATAGCGTCTTGATTCGACTATTTCGCGGACTTTGGGGTCGGTGACATATGCCTTGAGGAAATTTTTCACGGGGAGGACATAATCAGAGGGTGGTTTATAAATAGAGATAAATTTCTGACATTCTTCTTCGAGGAGTTCTTCTTTGCTTTTGAAGCCGGGGATAAATCCGAAGATTTTTTCGAGGATTTCGCGGAGAGAAAGGCGTCTATCGAGCTGGACGGCCTTGCGGAGTTTTTCGAGGTTGAAGAAGTCCTCTGGTTTTTCAAATATGTTTTGGAGGATATAATCTTCCGCTGCCTCAAAATCGCCCTGCTCAATCTTCTTGGCGACAAAGTCATCTTTTTTTACGGCCTGCTCGAACTTGCCGAAGAATTCCCTGTCGATACGCATACCATCGAGGCCAACGGGCGTTTCTACAAGGGTTTTTAAGGGGTCAATCTTGACGCTTTCATATTCGGCCTGTCTTTCCCCTCCCCCTCCTCCGCCGCCTTCGCCTATGGGCGGCAGTTCGATGACTTCATCGTATTTGTATTTATGCTCGAAGTATTCGCAATTAGCGAAGAAGTCAAAAAGTTTGAAACGTTCTTTTGGTTTGGTAATCAATTCGGTATCGCCTGAGGGAGTTCTCTGTTTATAATCGAAGGAGAATTTTCTCGTACCGCGGCCTTTAATCTGGACGAAATCCTGTGGGGAGAAAATCGGGCGCATAAGGCAGAGGTTGAGTATATCTTCACAATCATAGCCGGTGGTCATCATACCAACGGTAACGCAGGCCCTTGTTTTGCTGGTTTTGTAAGAGTCGAGCCAAGTTGTGTGGCCATTGAGATTGTTGCTTGCGAAATTCATAGCGGATTGTTGAGAATCGGTAATTCTACTTGTAACCTGTAGAGCAAGGTCGGAATTGTATTTCCCGGGCCAAATCTGATGGGCCATAATATTTAATATTTGAGTAATTTTGCATGCGTGGTCCTGACTGACGCAGAAGATGATTGTTTTACCAACTTCACCAGTGAGAGGGTCTTTGAGGGAATTTTTCAAAAATGTTTCGCAGAAGATTTTGTTTGTTTTCTCGGAGAAGAACTTTCTTTCAAAGTCCTTATAGACGAAGATTTTCTCTTTTTCTTCGCCATCCTCATCGGTAACTAGCACCGAATAACCTTCGTCGGATAACAGTTGGGTGGTTATTTCGGTTCTGGCATCAACAACAATGGGATTGATTAAAAAGCCGTCTCGGACGCCATCGACAAGTGAATATCTGAAAGTCGGGTCGCCAGATTCGCAGCCAAAAGTCGTATATGTATCAAGAAGTATCCTTCGTTCAATTTCTCTTGGGTCTTTCTGGCTAATGTTCTTGATATTCTTTAGATAATCTTTTGGCGTAGCGGTAAGGCCGAGTTTATAGCCGATAAAGTACTCAAAAACAGCCCGGCTGTTGCCGCCGATACTGCGGTGTGCTTCGTCGGAGATAACAAGGTCAAAATCGGTGGGACTGAAAAGACGTTTGTATTTATTGTCTGAAATAAGGGACTGAATTGTAGTAACGACGATTTCAGCTTTGTTCCAGTCATCGCGGGTTTGTTTGTAAATTACAGTAGTGAAATCATTTTTAAGGTATTTTATAAGATTTCGATTTGCCTGGTCTTCAAGTTCTAATCTGTCAACGAGAAACAGGACACGTTTGGCGTTTGAGGTTCTTAGAAAGAGCTTCATAACGGCAGCGGCGATAAGGGTTTTTCCGGTGCCGGTTGCCATTTCAAAAAGGAAACGCGATTTGCTTTTGCCGACCGCCTTTTGAATTGAATGGACGGCATTAACCTGATACGGCCTGAGAAGTTTTAAGGAGTTTTCCTTGAGAAATGATTCTCGTTGAGTTTCATCGAGCCAGCGAGGGTCGGATTTGTAATCGGGCTTTTGAGTAAGAAGAATATAATCGGCTTCAACAAGTTCGTTTGTGAGGGTATTGGGGTTTGGTTTGAACCGTTTTTTATGGTCAATGGATTCGAGTGTGGGAAAAGACGTTATCACTTCCGGATTTCCGGTTTCGATATCCCAGAAATAATGAAGATTGCCGTTTGAAAGGATAACAAAACGGACTTTCGGGCCGTTAGCGTATTTTCTGGCCTGCTCTTTACCGTCGAGAGGGTCTTTTTCCTCCTTTTTGGCTTCGAGAACGGCTATAGGAAACTTGTCTTTGTCGAGAAGCAGAAAATCGATAAATCCGCGAGACGTCTTTTCGAAATCTTCCCCGAATTCGTCGAGTCGGGTTTTGGTAATTTTGACGTTAGCTTCGAGGACTATATTTGCCGGTCCTTTATCTGTATCGAAGAAACGCCAACCGGCCTCCTCGAGAAGCTTGTTTATCTTTATTCTTGCCTTTGCCTCCTTCATATTGAGCATTTTACACTTGAAAGATAAGAATTGCCAGAGATTTGGCGGGGTAAAACACGCCGGAGGCGGATAAATGGCGGTTGTTAGTTCAGGCGGGATAGGGTATAACCCGCGTTTCGCGAGAGAGTAGAGCAGTTGACAGTTGAAAGTTGATATTAAACGCTGCACGGGGGGGTAAATCCTCTAAAAATGTCCAATGTCCAATATAGAATATCGAAGGAAAAAGGACTTTTTGTAATGTGGGAGAGAGGGTATAATCATAGGTCAGGTGAAAAGGTAAAGGCGCAAAGGTCAGGTATTAGCGAGGAACAGATATGTCGGGACATTCGCACTGGTCGAGTATAAAGCATAAGAAGGCGTCTGTTGACGCGAAACGCGGCAGGGCGTGGAGCAAGGTGGCCAGAATGATAATGGTGGCCGCAAGAAGGGGTGGGGCTGACCCGGATACCAACCTGGGATTGCGATACGCGATAGATAAGGCCAAGAGCGTCAATATGCCGAGAGACACGATAGACAAGGCAATCAAAAAGGCGACAGGCGAGCAGGGCGGGGTAAGCTTTGATGAATTCACATACGAGGGCTATGGTCCCGGCGGCGTGGCGATTATAGTCGAGGTCCTTACCGACAACAGCACCCGGACGGTGGCGGAGGTGAAAAAGATGTTCGAACGCCACGGGGGCTCCTTAGGCAAGACGCATTGTGTGGCGTGGATGTTTCATCAGAAGGGATTGATAACGGTCAAGACGGACAAGGTGGGCGAGGAAGAGCTGATGGATATAGCGCTGTCGGCGGGGGCGGAAGATATGCGCAATACGGGTGAGGTTTACGAGATAACCTGCCAGCCGGTCGCCTTCGAGGGATTGAAAAAGGCGCTGGAGGAAAAGTCGATACCGATGGAGGTGGCGGAGGTGACGCGCGTGGCCTCCAGCGAGGTGCCGATAAACGACGTGGCGACGGCGAAGAAAATTGTCGCCCTTATGGACGAGTTCGACGAGCACGAGGACATCCAGAACGCATCCGCTAATTTCAATATCCCCGACGACGTTATGGCAAAGCTGTCTTCGTAATCCGGATTTTGCGATAGTCAACATTCCTCCGGAAAATTGAGACAGGCGAATTCGCCGTGATAGTTATTCGTCGTGCGTCGCGCGTATATCGTATTTCGTAATTCGTATCTCGTATCTGGATCCCCTGTTGTCTGCCAGAGTAAGCAGGCGCTCGTGGATCTCCGCTTCGCTTCGAGGTTCTTCGCCCGCCAAACGAACGGCGGGTAAACTGCGCTACGAAAAACCCCATGAGATAAGAACGGATTATCTCACGGGGTAAAGTTAAGGTTGGCGAAATCCTTATGATATTTACGTGCAGCGATATCATATGCGTGAGCGGCGTCGAGCTCGGAGAGGAAACAGCCGAGCCAGATTCTTTTGCCATCGGCGAAAATTTTGGCGACCCATCGGTGAATACGATTATCGAAATAAACGCCGATGTATTGTGAAGAGGTATTTTTTCTTTTTCGCCTGTTACACATATTCTGGGCAGGGGTGGCGAAGCGGAGATTATCCCTTCGGTTGTCGAGAGAGTCTCGGTTTCTATGGTCAACAAGAATCCCCTTGGGGGCGTTCATAATTTGTCTGTGCATCGAAATTGTTTTACTGACTTCGCCGTCAATGTCGAACCGGGCGGCATAGACACGCTTGTTGTTTCCCTTTGCGCACCAGCGGTAATTATTAAGCCAGTAGAAATCCTTCAGGCTGACGAGCGAGAACAGGCCCTGACCTAAAGGGATTTTGCGAAAGGGGTCGCCATACCATTTCTTTCGATACCATACAACCGGCCAGGTGCAGATTTTGTCGAGCCAGTTTGGAACTTTGATTTGAATAGTAGTCATAATTTTCTCCTCCTTAATAGTTCATTGTTCAGGGCTCATTGTTCGTTGTTGCTACGAACTATGAACAACGAACTACGAACCGTGGAGGCCACAAGGTCCCTCTATCCTAAATTTATTTGATGCTTACCCCCGCCGTTTTGCTGCGCCCCGCAAGGCAGGGCTTTGCAAAACGAGACGCGGGGGTTCGCGCCATAGTCCGGGCGAACCTACAAGGTTCCCCCATCCTATGGCGCGAACTTGCGCGCTTTTGACGAAAACTAAGGTATTTCCTGATGGTAAAAAAGGGGCGAAAATGGGCCTAAGTGCTTATGGGGAAAGGGGTAGTAAATTTTTTTAAAAAGTCGGCAACTAAGGGTTTTCGACTTG
>JBDRMP010000042.1:0-50971 GCA_043811995.1 Planctomycetota bacterium | reverse complement strand
TATCTGCTGCGGACCGGTTCTTACCGTCTGAAATTTGTGCTTGCCGCTCGTTTGTTCGTAAATGCAAACTACCGTCTTGAACTTTCCCAAATCCATTGCTACAATCTTCATTGCCAGACCTCCTTGTGAAATTTATTGGCCCCTCGAGGCCCACTATAAAATTTTGAGCGGTCACAGTGACCAGCTCGTCTGGCGGATTATACCGCCCGCATCGAGGCCTGGCTTTCATAGTTTCTCTGTGGCTTAAAAATCAGTGAGAATCTGTGAAATCTGTGGCTATTTTTCTGTGTTTTCTGTGCCTTCCTGCTTGCCCTCAAGGTGTTCTCTTCTTGAATTGGCAAACGGAGGGTCCTCGCAAGTCGTAAACGGGGATTCGTGGCTAAATCCGTTTAATCCGTGGTTTGTTGTCCGTATCGTATTTCAACGCGGGCGATTTGTGCCTCCGTGGCGTATTCGACTTTAAGATACCCGGCGTTTTCTTCGAGGATGTTTCCTTCGTAAAGGACAGGCGGGTAGTAATTATAGTCGCCTTTGCCGGTAAAGTAATCATGGCGTGAGAATTTGGCGGGCTTGAAGTTTTGGCCGTCTGCCGAGGTATAGAATTTAAAATCAGAAATCTTGTCCGGATAGAATGAATAAATCTTAAAAGAGTTTATTGGTAAATCAACCTGATAAATGATGTAAGCGTCTTTGGTGCCTTTGAGGCGGTGAGAGTCCTCTTTGAATTTGCGCGACTCTCCGGTCTCGAGAGACAATTTGCCATTGCGTTTATGAGTGAATTTCCAATCCTGCATTTCATCGACGAGTGTCTTAAAGGATACCGGGACGGGGCCGACGACATTTGACGGCTCGGAAACACCCGCCGAATTTTTAGCAATTACGCGATAATAATAGCTTTTGCCGACCTCAACTCCAGTGTCGTTAAATAAAGGCCGATACTGAACAACCGCATCCGATATATCGCTTCCGACAACTAACCACGGGCCATCTTTGCTTTCCGACCTTTCAATGCTGTAGCTTTGAGCTCCTGCGCTGCCCTGCCAGGAAATTGCGGCCGGGTCATTGATATCGAGCAAAACCGGTGCGGCCGGTTTCTCAATCGCCGCAACTGCCATGTTCCTGATTTCAAAGGCCTTTCGGCGCATCAGGTTCAATAGCCCTTTTTCATCATACGCCTCGCCGCAGGCAAACCCCGGCCAGTGATACGACTTGTATTTGTCCCCGCCGTGGGGTTCGCTGTGCCAGTAAAAGCCGCCGTCACGGTTGTGGAAGCGGAGGGACCAGATAAGTGCGCCGCTTATTTTTTCATTCATTACGGCTTGAAGAAGCGAATCGACGTCCTGGGTGGGAATGAAGCCGAACTCGCCTACGAAATAGGGTTTTTTGCCGCGGGCCAGGGCGGCGTTTCTTTTTATATGGTCAATCATATCAGCCGGAGTTACCGCCGTGAAGAACATCACAGGATAGAAATGAGTCGTGACGATATCGACGTTTTTATCCTCGATGGACTGCTCGCGCAGAGCCATAGTGTGGAAGCCGTCGATAACAAGATGGTTTTTGTCGATGCTTTTTATAAATTCGGCGGCTTTGGCGGTCCATTCGTGGGGGCATAACAGCTCATTGCCGGTCTCCCAGGCCAAAACAGCTTTATCGTCGCGGTATTTGACGCCGGTTATGGAATTGGTCCGGTTTATTACGAAACTAACTATTTTTTTGTAATCCTCGAACAACTGCTCATCGGTCCAGAAGTCATCGGCCTGTTTGCCTCGAAAGGCGGCGCAGGCGCCTATTCCGCCCCACCATTTCCAGTTGTCGATAAAGGGGAAAATTACGCGTATGCCCTTGCGATTTGCGACTGCCAAAACCATATCGAGGGATTTGAACGCCTCCTCGTCGAACCGGCCGGGGCCGAGTATATGGCGGGGGATGTTCGGGTCTTCGCCGGATATTCTGACGGAAAGGGTATAGATTCGGATGACCTGGCCTCCCATTTCTCTGACGGATTCGAGCGCATCGGTGATTTCGAACTCGTCGGTCAATCGCCAGGGATTTGTCTCAGTGAAGCCAACGTTATCCTCGGAATAGTGCAAACAGGGGACGTTGAAGCTGATGAAACGATACTCGCCATTTTCGTCCATAAGCTTGCTGCCTTCGCGGTAAACGAATTTGGTAAAAATGCTGTCAGCGGCCGAGGCGATGCCAAAAAGTGATAAAAAAGACAGGGCCATCAGTATCCTCTTCATTTTTGCTCTTCCAAAATACAGTTAAAAAAATCCCCGCACTCGGCTTAAAAGTTTCGTTCGACGAATTCGGTATCGACCTTGCCTTTGACGAAAAGATTGTGCGAGAGAATCGACAGGCAGGCGGGGATAGTGGTCTTAATCGGCTCAATGATAAATTCGGACAATGCCCTGCGCATCGTGGCGATTGCCTCCGGTCTTGTCGGCTGGTGGACGATGAGCTTGCAGAGCATCGAGTCGTAATTGGGTGCGACTGTCCAGCCCTGATAGACGTGTGTATCGACGCGGACACCTGGGCCGCCTGGGGGGATATAGCGGGTTATCGTGCCAGGGGACGGCGAAAAACCATTGGCGGGGTCTTCGGCGTTGATTCGACATTCAATCGCGACGCCTCTTTGTTTGATGTCTTTTTGAGTTAGCTCCAGCTTCTCTCCTGCCGCGATTTTAAACTGCATCTTGATTAAATCACGGTCTGTGACCATTTCGCTTACGGGATGCTCTACCTGAATCCGGGTATTGACCTCGATGAAATAAAAGCGCTTGTCCTTGTCCAAAAGAAATTCGACTGTCGCTGCGTTTACATAGTTGGCGTGCTTGATGATTTTTATCGCTGCCTCGCAAAGTTTCTCGCGGGTCTTGTCATTGAGGACCGGGCAGGGCGACTCTTCAATCATCTTCTGATGTCTGCGCTGTATGGAGCAATCCCTCTCGTAGAAATGCAGAACGTTACCGGCCGAATCCGCCATCACCTGCACTTCCACGTGCCTCGGTTCGGAGACGAGCTTTTCGAGATATACGGAGCCGTCGCCGAAGGCGGCATCCGCCTCGGCCTTCGCCGATGCAAACCCTGCCCGAAAGCTCATATCGTTGTGGGCGACCCGCATACCGCGGCCGCCGCCGCCTGCTACGGCTTTTATCATGACCGGATAACCGATTTTGTTGGCTATTTGCAGGCCCTCGTTCTCATCAGCGACAACGCCGTCGGAGCCGGGGACAAGGTCCACGCCGGCTTTTTTGGCAAGTTTTTTCGCCTCGACCTTGTCGCCCAACAGCCGCATCGCCTCGGGCGACGGCCCTATGAACGTTATTCCGCACTCACGACATATCCGTGCGAAATTTTCGTTCTCGGCGAGAAAACCGTAACCGGGATGAATGGCATCGACGTTGGCGACTTCGGCTGCGCTTATTATCCGCGGTATATTAAGATAACTTTCCGCCGGGCTCGGCGGACCTATACATATCGCTTCATCGGCCTGTGAAAGATAAGCAGCCCCCTTGTCGGCCTCGGAATAAACCACCACCGCCGCAACCCCAAGCTCGTGGCAGGCGCGAATAATCCGTAGCGCTATCTCCCCACGATTCGCTATCAGGACTCTTGAAAACATACAACAAATACCCAATCATCAATAAACAATGAGAAATGAATTTAGTCCGGCTTGATTTTGAAAAGCACCTGGCCGTATTCCACCGCCTCGCCGCTAACCGCGACAATCTCTGCAATCGTGCCGGCTGTTTCGGCCTTTATCTCGTTCATCACCTTCATCGCCTCGATAATGCACACAACCGTATCCAGCTCAACGTGCGAACCGACCTCGACGCATGGCTCTGAATCCGGGCTTGACTGGGCGTAAAACGTGCCCACCAAAGGCGATTTAATCTCGGCCAGTTTCTCCTGCCGGGGCGCTTCAGCCGATTGCGCCTGCGATACCGGAGTTGCTGCACCTGCAGGCAATACCGTCGGGATGCCCGCACCGATTGCCGGCACGCCGACTATCTGTGGCTGGCCTTTTTTAACGGAAATCTCGTCATCGCCCTGCTTTATCTGGACCTCGACAAGGTTATGTTCCTTCATTATTTCTATTATTTGTTTTAATTTATCCAACTGCTCATCCCATTGTGCCATCGCCGCACCCTTTCTATTGCGAAGAGGTTACGTCTTTCGTTAATCGGTTGCGCCGCTCGTTTCCGAAGCGGGCTCTTCGCTTCGCTACGTGTCGTCTACCGTTTTACGTCTAACACAACCGTGACGAGACGCGCAACCGCAACCGTTCAACGAAATACGCATTTAAATAAGTATACCCGAAATCCCCCCAACAGCAACCTTATTTAGCCGTTAAAACCAACCCGAAGATTGCGTGGGAATTTCCGAGAATGCACACTTTCGGATAGTTACCGTTGACAAGCAGCCACAAAAGCTGCTATCCTGTCGGCGTTATTGGACAAATTGGGAGTGTAGCTCAGCAGGTAGAGCAACGCACTTTTAATGCGTAGGTCCTGGGTTCGAATCCCAGCACTCTCATTCGGAGAATCAGAAGAAAGATGACAAAAGACAGAGGGCTTCTCGTCTGCCCTTCGGGGCATTTATCGGGAATGATTAAACCATAGCGGGTTCAGCGAGCGGCTCGTAATCGAGCTGCATATTCATCTGCTCGCCGGGCCTGAAAGGCAGTGGTTCAAAAAACCTTACCGCTACGCGGCGCAGCCCGGCGTTCAGGCCGTCCACTCGGCATACGTGTCCAGCGCGGATGAAGTCGGCTATATCGAAACTATCGTCCTGCTGATATTGCGGCACGCTAAAGCGGGCCGTGATATGCTGGCCAAGCCAGGGACAGCTATTGTCCTCATAGCAGGTAAAGGCCGCCCCTCCGCTGGAGACATCCACCATTTGACCCTGAGACAATATTCCTGAAAAATCCTCGGCGAACCAGACGGGCCAGTGATACCTCAGCCGCTGCTCTCTCCTTCGCTCGGGCGTGCCTTCCATCCTGCAAATCCTTAAAAAAAACCGAATAGTTTGCGAGGTAGAAATCGACGCCTTGGAGGGATGGCTTTAGGAATTGATGATTTACGATTGATGATTGATGATTTACAGACCCATTCCGCTCTAATAATCAATAATAAATTATAAATTATCAATGCCCGCTGAGATGAATGTTCCGATAATTAGTGCGCAAGGTTGCCTACAAAGTCAATGAACTGCTGTCCGCGCTGCTGGTAATTCTCGAACATATCGTAACTTGAACAGGCAGGGCTGAGCACAACCACGTCACCTCTGGCCGCAAGGGCTTTTGCAAGCTCGACCGCCTGCCCAAGTGTCTTTGCAAATTTGACCTCGGTGCGGCTTTCCGGCTGGGTCTGTATGGCCTTTGCAATCGCCTGTGCGGTTTGGCCTATGAGAATTGCGGCCTTGGCCTTTTGGGCGATTTTTCGGCCTAATTCATCGAAGGGAATGTGCTTATCATACCCGCCAGCGATGATGATGGGTCCGTCAAACGCCTCAAGGGCGACTATCGTGCTATTGGGGGTGGTCGCCTTTGAGTCGTTATACCACCGCACCCCCCTGTCCTCGGCGACAAGCTGCAAACGATGAGGCAGGGCCTTAAAACCGGGTAAGCAGGAAATTATCTGCTCATCGGTTACGCCGAAATGCCGGGCGACAGCTATGGCAGCGGCAAGGTTGGAAAGGTTGGCCCTTCCCGGCAGCGCGAAGACAGCACGCATATTAGCAGGCACATCGTCGGCGGAAAACTTCAAACATACCCGGCCAGCCTGACTATCGTATTTCTCAAACCACCTGCCGCCAACCTCATCTTCGCCATTGAAAATCGAAATCGCAGGGTGGTTCTCGTCGAGTTTTTGATACTGAAAAAGCGGTTCTTTCGCCTCGCAATAACGCTCGAATGTCCCGTAACGGTCCAAATGATTAGGTGTAAGGTTAGTCAGAACCGCCACGGCGGGTGCAAGTTTGCTTTGAGCCAATTGCTCTATCTGGAAGCTGGATATTTCGAGGACAATCAGGTCATCTCGCTTTATCCGGTCAAGGATTGTCAAAAACGGCTCATTGCCTATATTGCCCGAAAGCCATACTTTTTTATCGAATCGACTTCGTAACAAATGAACTGTCAACGAGGCCGTCGTGCTCTTGCCGTTTGCTCCGGTAATGCCGATTATCGTTGCTGGGCAAAGCTCAAAAAATAATTCAATCTGCGATGTAACTCGCTTCCCGGCCTTGCGTGCAATCTGAACGAACTTATTATCTAACGGCACAGCGGGATTGACTACCACAATATCTGCCTTTTGAAAATCAGCCGGGTCGTGAGAGCCAAGACAATACTCAACCTCCAATCCTTCGAGCGGCTTGATTGATTCGGCTAATTCCTCCCGCTTCGCCAAGTCCGTGACTATGACCTTTGCCCCATTCTCGCAGGCGAATTTCACGACATCGACTCCCCCTCCGAATCGCCCCAGACCCATTACCAGAACGGTCTTACCAGCGATAAAATTCGCGTCCATATCAATGAACATCGCCCAACAACTTAATAACCTGGCTATAGAGCAATGGCAGGTCTTTTGCCACAATATCCCAAACTACGGCATCTTCAACAATGTCATAGCCATGAATCAGGATATTGCGAAATGATATAATGCGCTTGTAATGACTGATTCGGTTAATCACATCAGGTTCAGCTTTGGTCAGCCGATTTAATGCCTCACCTATTATCTCAAACTGCCTTTCGACCCCACTTCGCAGCAGTTTCTCCTGCTTATAATTCTGAAACGATTTACCTTCGGTAAAAGCAAGTATTTCTTCGCAGGCCTGCCGAATATCTTCAAGTAGTTTCTTGGCTTCAAGCTGCATAGAGCACCTTTCGGCTTTTGTTGATGGCTTCGAGAAAATACGGGTTTTTCACGGCCCGAACCATTACCAAATCAACGTGTCTGTTGAAAAGTGATTCCAGCCCCTCCAGCAGACCGAAATAAGTGTCGGCGTATTCACCTTCCTTTAACGGCTGAAATTCAACGAGAAAATCGATGTCGCTTTCCTTCTGGTCAAATTTCTCCCCCGTCAGGGCAGAGCCAATCAGCTCGAGCCGCAGAACTCGATACCTGCGACACAACTCTTTCAGCGTCTCCAGATTTTGCTCGACTATCGCAATCATAGTATCACCTACAAAACCAATTTCAGACGAAACTATGATATACTAACAAAAAACCAAAACAAGCCTAAAACCTGCCGACGAAACAAAGAGCTACAACGCGTCCTGGGTGGCTTTGGCGATGTCAAGTTTGGCGTCGATGACGGCCTGCTCGATGCACTTTTTCCAGTTGTCGCCGAACTGCTCCTTGTATTTCGGATTTTCGTAGGCGTAGATAATCGAGCGTGAGGCGTTAATCAGTGCGCCTTTACCATCTTTATTGCAGAAACGGATACAGTCGGCAGCCGATGCCCCCTGTGAGCCGTAGCCGGGGACGAGGAACCAGACATTGTTGTATTTTTTGCGAAGAGCAGTTGTCTCATCCGGG
Source organism: Planctomycetota bacterium (assembly GCA_043811995.1). Taxonomy (GTDB): domain Bacteria; phylum Planctomycetota; class Phycisphaerae; order Sedimentisphaerales; family Anaerobacaceae; genus Fen-1362. The sequence continues at coordinate 43,427 of JBDRMP010000042.1, read as the reverse complement.
CTTGTTCCGCCGACGACCATACCGATATTGCTGTAACCGGCTTTTCCGATTCTTTCCGGCTTATTCGCAATCTCGCCCACTATGGCAGCAAGCTTTTCATACATTTTCTGTCCATCGCCGCAGGCGCAGTCCTGAATCACAGCCGCGCCGGGATTGCTTGCGCGAACCCATACGAAGACGCCTTTACCATTTTTGGTGGCCGTCTCCGCGAACGGCTCTATCCCCTCGGCGCCGGCGAAACCATTGACTGTTATCGCGTCCGGCGCCAAAGTGTCCTCGAGACCCGCTAATTCAGGATTTTCCAGATGCGCCGACGCGTATGCCTCGGCGGTGTGGCCTATGTCGCCGCGTTTCACGTCGCCTATGACTTCAAGACCAAGCTCGTTTGCCTCCGAAACAAGCGAATAGTAAGTTTCGACGCCCTCCCAGAGGTATTTTTCAAAAAAAGCGATATTGATTTTCACGGCCGGCACCATCGGCGCAACAACGCGCAGGACCTGCGTGCAGTAATCGAATATTGCATCGACCGCAGCATCGGCATCGAACTCGTCGTTCATCTCTCTTTGGCTCGTAATCGCCGCTGGAAGCCGGCTGTAAACGGGGTCCAGTCCGACAATCAACGGTGTTCGCTTGCTCTTTACGGCCTCAACCAGCCGGTCTCCGAAATGATTCGCCATATAGCAATAATTCCTTTCTTATTCAATTTCCAGTTTTCACTTTCAGCAACCTGTCTTTTATCTTACTATAACCGCCCGATGTATTCTTAACAAGCATTGAGTGGCGCTGCGATGAAAAAAGATTCACCGAACATAAAAAAAAACAAATTCAAAAAATATCTCTGGCCGGTAATCTCCCTCACGCCGGCACTTTTAGTTTTGACGCTGGTCCTGACGGCATACAAACCCCGCCGATACGCCCCCGTCAGAATCGCGGACAAAAATCTGGTAAGCCCGTACCTGACCCACCAGTTAATGCCCGACATTTACAACAACGCGCAGCTCGGCGAGCCGTTCGAGGTCGTTATCACACAGCAGGGCTTGAACGATATCGTTGCACGCCTGCCTCAGCCCATTAGATTGAACAACATCACCCTTGCCGACCCGCAGGTTGTTTTAATGCGTGAGCAAATCATCCTGATGGCTACTGTCCGGGCACGCCCAATTGATTTTTTTGTAACAGTCGAGCTGAAGCCGACAATCTACGAACGCGGATTGCTTAACCTGCACATCGACAGCATCAAGCTCGGCGCGGTCAGCATCACGCCTGTGGCGAGATTGATAAGCGATAAGGCATACTCGAACTGGCTGACAACAACGGGAACTGAGCCAAACAACCTTGCGGCCCAGGTATGCCGGTCGTTGCTGAGAGACGAACCATTTGAGCCGGTCTTCAAAACCGGCGGCAAACAACTGCGCATTTCAAAAATAGATATAGAGACAAAGGGCATTACAGCGCAGCTATCACCTGTCCCAAACAAGCAACAAAGCAGGGCCGAACGAAACCGATTATAGGACGATAATATCGCCGACTGGCCGATAAATCCCTATTAACCCGTTTTTAAGCGGAAACAGCTAACCTTACTCAAAACCATCAATCCCGCTCTCAACCAGCCGCTGTTTACTTACGATATTATTAAAAAAGGACATACATTCGACTGGGGGCTTACTTATGGATAATTTAGAGACAAGCGATAAACAGCAACTCGACCAGGCCCAATTATTAGAAAAACTCAAAAACGTCGAGCAGGAATTCAAGGACTTCGCATACATCATATCGCACGACTTGAAGGCGCCTTTACGGGCCGTCAAGGCGCTGACAGAGTGGCTGGCCACGGACTACGCCGACAAGTTCGACGACGATGGCAAAGAGCAGCTCAAGCTGCTGATGAGCCGCGTCAGCCGGATGCACAACCTCATCGACGGCGCCCTGCAATACTCAAGAATAGGCCGAGTCACGGAAACGCCGATGCAAATTGACTTAAATCAGCTTATACCGGAGATTATCGAAACACTGTCCCCTCCCCCCGATATACATATCACAATCGAAAATAAGCTGCCCGTTATTGTATCGGAACGGACCCATATCAGGCAGGTCTTTGAGAACCTGCTCAGCAACGCCGTAAGGTTTATGGACAAGCCGGAAGGTTCCGTAAAGGTCGGCTGCACGGAAGAAGACGGCTGCTGGAAATTCAGCGTCTCCGATAACGGCCCAGGAATAAAAGAAGAGCACTTCGAAAGAATTTTCAAAATCTTCCAGACCCTTCAGCCCAAAGACCAGCTCGAAAGCACCGGCGTAGGTCTGACCTTAGTCAAAAAAGTCGTCGAAATATACGGCGGCAGAGTATGGCTCGAGTCGGAACTGGGCAAGGGCAGCACATTCTTCTTTACATTACCAAAACAGGAAATTGGGGTTAAAGATGCGAAGCTCCAAGCGAGTATCGTTGGTTGAAGATGAGGGTGTAGATGCGATGAAGGCACGTTATCTGATAATCATGTGAACTCCGGCACAATGGAGAAAAGGCGATATGTTGGATACAGTAACCGTTCCAGAACAGTTTGAGCCAATTTTCCGGAAGGCTCAAGAGTATGTGAGCACGTACTTCAGTCAAAAGAAGAAAGATGCGTACGACGAATATGCTCGAGCGCGTGAACAAAGAGCTGAACCGCCGAACACGGGTGGCAGGCCTGTTCCCGAACGAGTCATCACTGCTTCGGCTGGTCAGCGCCGTGCTGATGGAAATAGATGAGGAATGGCAAACCGGCAAACAGTACTTGAATATGAACGTGGAGAACGATGAACCTGCTTTACAACCAAAGAAAATTTACAGAAAAAAAGTTGCGTAATCGAAGAAAAAACTTAAGATGGGATGGAACAAAAGCGGTTATATAGAACAATTCTATTATGTAAAAAGGTGCGTTCATTCGCGATTAGGAAAAGGAGGAATTGAAAAATGGCTATTGATACAGTAAAGGTACCGCCGGAAATGGAACCGCTATTTATTAGGGCGCAGGAATATGTGAGCAAGTATTTTGCGAAACGAGTTGAGGATCCTACAAAAGGAGAAATTTCTATCAGTGGTGAGAGATACATTTTAGTCAGGGCGGCTTCAATGTCAGTTGAGTTTTTGGATTTTATTCAGAGTATCTATCCAGGTTTGGAGAAAAGTGAATCGGAGAAGGCGGCTGCAAGCATTCTTTTTGATATTGCCCACGCTATTGGCAAGGCCGATGCTGCGGCATTCCACAAGGCTACTAATGTGACAGACCCGATTGCTAAATTATCCACAGGACCAATCCATTTCGCCTACACTGGATGGGCTTATGTGGATATATTCCCGGAGAGTAAACCTTCGCCCGATGAGAATTACTATTTAATATATGACCATCCCCAATCATTTGAAGCTGATTCCTGGATAAAGAAAAATGCTGAACTGGCAAAGGCACAGGGCAAAGAGAAGATCTTTACCAATTTCCCTGTATGCTTTATGAATGCCGGTTATTCATCTGGTTGGTGTGAGGAAAGTTTTGGTGTCCCTCTCACTGCTAAAGAAATTTCATGTCGGGCAATGGGGGACCCATATTGTCGGTTTATTATGGCGCATCCTAATAAGATTGACAATTATATTGCCAGTTATAAAGAGAAGCATCCGGAACTTTTCAAAAGAGAGTCAAAATAAATTGAAAGTTCTCTGAAAGTATCCTGTTTTTCTTATGGGAGATTGATGATAATATTTATACCAGGAGTGAAAAAGTGGGTAGTGATTTGTTTAATTCCATAGTTTCCAAAGTGGCAGTCAACATACCGATGTTTGGCAAAGCGATAGTAGAGGCGGGTCTAGAAAGGATTGGAGCAAATGAGTTGACTGCCACTCCGGCACAGATGAAGAAAGCGTTGGATGAATATGTTATCCCGAAACTTCGTAGTTTTACCAGTCGTTATCAGCAGACAGAAATAATAGGAGGAGGAATAATACGGACTAATCAGGAAAATCAGATAACTGATATCAGTCCTGGGATTACTCAGTATATCGAGTTAGAGAAAAAATTAGATACTGGTGACCCTGCTTTGTTTGAAAAACTTCGGAATGTGGGACTGGTTATGAAAATAAAGGATTTTGTTCGAATTGGTGAAAATCTCATAACCCAGAAGATAAACATCACCAGTCCTTACAAATCTGTTTTGGATGTCTCATTTATCTTACTTACTGATGTTCAAGGTAAATCAACTGGAACAATTTCTTCAATTCGTGATATAACTTTATCCGAGAAATTGATTGAAGAAGTATCTTTACTTTATGAAGAATTAAAGAAATCAAGAGATGAAATTGCCTCGGCTAAAGATTACTCCGATAATATCATCAAAAGTATGATAGATACTTTAATTGTAGTAAACGCTGATGCGACAATAAGGACAATTAACAGAGCAACTGAGGAACTTCTTGGATATAATGAAGATGAACTTATTGGAAAGCCAGTAGGCATACTTTGTGCAGAAGCAGAAGTGCCGATAGTAGAGACATCAATATTTACAAGAGATGGATATATTTCTAATCTTGAAACAAATTATTTTACAAAGGATAAAAAAAAGATACCTGTACTTTTTTCTGGTTCGGTTATACGTGAAAAAGATGGAAAGATCCAAGCAATAGTATGTGTAGCAAAAAACGTCACCGAACGCAAGCAGGCGGAGCAGCGCCAGACCGAGACACTCGAACAACTGGAGAAGACCAACATACAGCTTCGCGAGTTCGCACATCTGGCCTCTCATGACCTCAAAACGCCTCTGCGGGGCATCGGCACACTGGCGCAATGGCTGGCCAAAGATTACTATGATAAATTTGACGACAAAGGCCGCCGGCAGATTGACCTGCTGGTCAAAAGAGTCGAGCGAATGAACAAGCTAATGGACGCAACCCTGCAATACTCCACAATCGCCAGAAACAATCGAAGCGTTTCCCGTATAGACCTGAATGTATTGATTAAGGCAATCATTGCCGAGCTGCGTCCGTCTCAAAACATAAAAATAACCGCAAATAAAAATCTCCCAGCCATTAATTGTGAAGAAGAGCACGTAACGCTGGTTTTCCGCAACCTTCTCGAAAACGCCGTCAAGTTTATGGACAAACCCGAGGGGCACATCACAATCGACTGCGAAGACGAAAAATACTTTTGGAAGTTCAGCGTCGCAGACAACGGCCCGGGCATCGAGCCACAACACTTCGAGAGGATATTCCAGCTGTTCCAGACGCTAAGCAAGTGCGAGGAGGCCGAAAGCACGGGTATTGGACTGACGATGGCAAAAAAAATCGTCGAACTATATGACGGCAAAATATGGCTCACATCCAAAATCGGCGAAGGTTCCACGTTCTTCTTCACCCTGCCGAAACAAATGATCGCCGTCGCCCCGCAAACCCTTCAGCCGGTAGCAACCTGCTGGCCATAAAAATACCATAATCCCTTCAAATCCGCTCAATAAAATAAGTTAAACCCGCTATTTTGCGAACAAAACACACCCCAATCCCTATCCCGCAAAGCCAAAAATTCCACAGAATCGCAAAAAAATTATTGTCATTGCCGGGTTTGACGATTAGTATAGTGCGTTCGTGTAGTTAAGAATTACGGTTGCAGAACCTAAAACCTTGGGTGCATTGATGGTTTTAACAGGGTCTTCTAACAGTGGTTATTAGCCGAACAAATGCTCGGTTCGGCGAAGGTTTCGCGGCCATAACGGCCGGGATGCAAGGGTTTCTGCTCCAGTGGCGGCTGACGGGTCGGCTTGCTGATGGGGTTGCGGTTTGCGGAGAAAATGCAAATGCAGACCATCACCGGAGGCAGATGATGCAGCGATGAACTGATGACAACTTGTCTTTGCCGGGCCGCACCGTGGAACTGGGAACCGTTATGGTTTCCATTTTTTTTGGCTCGTAGGAAGGATACGAAAAACAGATGAATCAGGATTTGTTAAGAATAGTCGAAAATATTGCCAGAGACAAGAACATCGACAAGGAATCCCTCTTTACCGACCTCGAAGAAGCTATGGTCTCTGCCATCAGAAAGCATTTCGGCGAGCTTGAAAGCGAAATCTCGGTTCAAATCGACCGCACATCCGGCCAGGTTACCGCCTTCAAAGACGGGCAGCAAATCAATATCAAACAGCTCGGCCGAATACCCGCCCAGACCGCCAAGCAGGTTATGATTCAAAAGATTAAGGCCGACGAGAGAGACAGCATTTACGCCGAGTTCGTCCAGCGTAAAGGCGAGATTATAAGCGGCTCGGTAGTTCGTTACGAAGGCGGCTCGCTGGTCATAAGCTTAGACCACAGGACAGAAGCGTTTATGCCCAAGGGCGAACAGATAGCCGGACAAACTCACAGGCCCGGTGAAAGAATCAGATGCCTCATCCTCGAAGTCAAAGAGGTGTCAAACCAGGTCAAAATCATCCTGTCGAGGACCCACCCGGATTTCATTCGCCGGCTCTTTGAGCAGGAGGTGCCCGAAATCGCCGAAGAGATTATCGAAATCAGGGCGCTTGCCCGCGAAGCGGGTTATCGAACAAAAGTCGCCGTCGCCTCCTTAGATGAAAAAGTCGACCCCGTCGGGGCCTGCGTAGGAGTGCGCGGCAGCCGGATAAAAAGCATAGTTGACGAGCTTGGCGGCGAAAAAATCGATATCGTCCGCTGGAGCGATTCCTCGCAGGTATTTATCACCAACGCCCTGATGCCTGCCAAAGTAAGCGAAATCGCTCTTTGTTTCGAGCTTGGAAGGGCTACGGTAGTAGTGGATGAAGACCAGCTCAGTTTGGCGATAGGCAAGCACGGACAAAACGTCCGCCTCGCCGCCCGGATGACCGGCTGGGACATCGATATCCTCACGCCGGACGAATACAATCAGGGTATAGAACGACTGACCTCCTGCATAAAGAATGTCGAAGGCGCCGATGACACCCTCGTCGATAAACTGATAGCGCTGGGCATCATATCCGTCCTCGACCTCGACGATGTCGGCGCAGAACCCCTGGTCACCGAGCTCAATATCGACCCAGGCCTTGCCCAGCGACTCATAGAGGCGGCCGTCGAGGAAGCAAAAAAACTCGCCGCGGAAGCCAAACAAAAACAGGCCGAAGAAATGATGAAGCAGGAATCGCCGCAGGACGAATCGGCCGATACCCCTCAGCAAACATAAATTAACGGAGTCCATTAAAAGTGGCCATAACAAGAGTATATCTGCTTGCCCGTGAGCTTGGAGTCAAAAGCACTGCCATACTAAAGAAGTGCCAGAATGAAGGTCTGGTGGAAATCAATAACCATATGGCTACTGTCTCCGCCGGCCTGTCGGCCACGATAAGAGAGTGGTTCAGCGAGGGTAACAACCTGACGGCGGTCGAAACTGCCGAAAAGGTTGACCTCAAAAGAGTCAGGGTCAAAAAGCCCAGAGGGAAAAAGAGTAAAACGGAAGAAGCGCCCGTTGCTGAACCGGCGGAACAAGCCCCTGCCGCAGCTGAGATTGGGTCTCAGGCCGTTGCGGTCGAACAGTCGGCCCAGGCGGCGCCCCCCGCCGCCGAGGCACAACCGCAGGCGGCAGAAATGTTGCCCCCTGCCGAACAGCCAAAAGCCCCGCCTGCGGCGCCCAAACCAGAACCGAAACTGATTGTGCCCGCCGGCCCGAAACTCGAAAAACCCGAACCGGCAAAACTCACCGGCCCAAAGGTCGTGAGAATAGAAGCGCCTGAGCCGCCTGCGGCCCAGCGACGACCAAGGCCAAAACCAAGACACCCTATGCCGGTTACTGAGCCGTTAATGGGCTTCGACAAGAAAGAGAAAGAAACCGTTACAGCCAAAGGCGGCCATCCCTCGACAAAACGACCTAAAGAGCGAACGCACGGACGCAGACGAACCGAATACGATACTGAAGCCGCAAAGAAAACACATCTGCTGACCCAGCGGCGAGAACGCGACCTGGTGGAAAGGAAAGCCCGGCTGGACGCCGCGACCAGCGAGGGTCTGCGATTACGCCCATCGCGAAGAATCGCCAAAAAAACGAGATTTGAAGCAATGCCGGCCATCGCCAGACCGGTCATAGCCACAATAACCGAACCAATAACCGTCAAAGGCCTCTCGTCGGCCCTGGCAGTAAAGGTCTCCGACATAATAACCCGGCTGATGAGGCAGGGTCTGGTCGCCACCGCAAACCAGGTCATAGGAACTGACATTGCCGAACTTGTCTCGATGGAATTAGGCACCGAGCTACACGTCGAGCACAAAACGTCGCTCGAAGACCAGATACGTGCGGAGTTTGAAAACAGGCCCCGGCTCAACCTCAAACGCCGGCCGGTCGTTGCCACGATGCTGGGCCACGTTGACCACGGCAAAACAAGCTTGCTCGACAAAATCCGCTCTACCAACGTCACCGCCGGCGAAGCGGGTGGTATCACTCAGCACATCGGCGCTTATCAGGTCAACGTCGGACAGGGCAAAGTAACGTTTCTCGATACCCCGGGGCACGAGGCCTTCACGGCTATGCGGGCCAGGGGCGCAAATATGACCGACGTCGTGGTGCTGGTGGTCGCCGCCGACGACGGGGTGATGCCGCAAACCATCGAGGCCATAAACCACGCCAAGGCGGCCAAAGTCCCCGTTATCGTGGCGCTGAACAAAATCGACCTGCCCGGCTGTGATACCAACCGCATATACGCCCAGCTTGCCGAGCATGACCTGGCGCCGGTCGAATGGAGCGGGCAAACAGAAGTCGTCAAGACAAGCGCCGTCACCGGACAGGGCGTCACTGACCTGCTCGAACACCTCGATTACGTGGCTGAACTGCTTGAGCTCAAGGCCGACGACATCATCCCGGCAACCGGCTGGGTAGTTGAGGCAAAACTGTCGCCAACGCGAGGGACCATCGCAACACTGCTTATCAAGGAAGGCCTTATGAAAAAAGGCGATGTTGCCCTTGCCGGCTGCGCCTACGGCAGGGTCAAAACCCTCAAGGATGGCTTCGGCAAGAGCGTCAAGTCCGCCGTAAGCTCCACCCCCGTGGAGATAACGGGGCTTCAGTTTGTCCCCAATGCAGGCGACAGGTTCTACGTCCTCGACGACATCAATAAAGCCAAGGCGGCCGCGGAAGAAAATAAAATGCTCCAGAGAGAAGGGGCGCTGGCAAAAAGGACCCTAATCACGCTGGACAACCTCTTCACCCATATCAAAGCCGGAAACGTCAAAGAGCTTAACCTTATTCTCCGCGCCGACGTCCAGGGCTCGGTGGACGTGCTGACAAAATATCTGTCGGAGCTGAGCACTGCCGAGGTAAAACTTAATATCCTGCACTCAGCCACCGGCGGCATCACCGAAGGCGACGTCGTCCTTGCAGAGGCCTCGAATGCCCCCATCATCGGCTTTAACGTCGTGGCCGACGAATACGTCTCCAAGCTGGCGGAGAAAAAAGGCGTCGAAATCAGGTTCTATAACATCATCTACCGAATAACCGAAGATTTGCAAAAGTCGATGGTCGGAATGCTCGAACCCGAAGAGCAGGAAAAAACCCTCGGAAGGGCCGTAGTCAGGACAACCTTCAAGGTCTCGAAGGTCGGCACAATAGCCGGCAGCTACGTCAGCGACGGCCTCGTGAAAAAGAACGCCAAGGTCCGCCTGATACGCGACAATATCGTCATCCGGGACAACCTCGGTATCGATTCGCTCAAACACTTCAAGAACGACGTCAGCGAGGCCAAGGCCGGAACGGAATGCGGCATAAAAATCGCCAGGTTCGACGACGTCAAGACCGACGACGTTTTGGAAATCTACGACATTATCAAGGTTGCAAGAACCCTCCAGTAAACCGGCCGGCCAAAAGTTATGCCCACGAGAAGACAGGAAAAAATCGCGCGTGTCGTCAGAGAAGCGGTCAGCGACGCAATCGCAAATCACCTCAACGACCCCCGGATAGAAGAAGCGTTCGTGAGCGTCACGAGGGCTGAGGTCTCGGCGGATTTGCGAGTCGCAAACGTGTACCTGAGCGTATTCGGCTGCAACGAGACCGCTCAAAACACCATCTTTAACGCAATATTGCACGCCAAAAAACGAATCCAGATGCTGCTGGCTGGCAGGATTCAAAGCAGGTTCTGCCCCGTCCTGAACCTGCATCAGGACGACACATTCAAAAAGACCCTCGAAACTTTGAAGCTGATTGACGATTTGGCCGGCGAATCCTTCGACAAAGCTCCCCCGACAACGACTTTCGAGGGCAGGCAGGACGGGTCCGGCCCTTCGACAACGCCCGGAACAGAAGACAAAGATTCGGTTGACCGGCAGGGGCAATAACTGTTATATTTGCTGCTTTAGTCGAGGTTAATCGATGAAGTTACTTTATTCAGGCACTTCCTGAATTATTCTCCTAAGCTCAAGATAATCTTCCTCGCTACCCCCAAACTCGCCTGACTGCCAAAGCTGGTCGACCCATTCAAGTAACTCCGGGATTAACTCCTCGTAAGGCACCGGCTCTTCTTCAGGCATTTCTTCAGTTGCCAAGGATTGTTCAACAACAGTCGTTTCGCTCACCTGCTCAGATGATTCATTCTTTTCGTTACTAATACCTATATCGACAATAGGCGTTGAGATTACTGCTGCCGCCGTAATATTGCAAAATTTGTCGGTCCTGTTACGCAGACGAGCCGGTCTTGTAGCCATACTCGACTTCACATCGGGCAGCATTAAACCTGAGGCGGTTTCTTCTGCAATTTCAATCGTCAGGGTTTCTTCGGCCATACTAATGTCGGTTCCATCGCCACCGGCCATAGCCATCCACTGGCTGTTACAACCGCCAAACTCCCACAGCCACTCATTGCAGAAAAGTTTAAGGTCGTCTATATCGACGTCGCTGTCGGCATCAAGAGTAATATTGGGGTCTTGATTTCGCCAGGGGCTTCCGAACAGGGCAAAATCAGGGAAATTAACAATCCCGTCGATGTTATAATCGGCCCTGCTCCAGTAAAATTCATCAGCGCCGATATCGACCCGTTCGTATGCGATTCGCGTTTCGCCGTCGATATCCGTCTCGTTCTCATAGATTCCATCGGGGTCGCCTGCGTTTTTACATTGCGACGTATCGGCGATATGTAAATCGTTCGGGTCCGTCGGATTTAAAAATCCGGGACTTCCCGTGATATTGCCGTTTCCTGAATGTGCGTGCTGCAACAGGCAGTAATTTACCTTGTTGAAAGACCCGCTTTCCCTGTAAAGGTCGTTTGTATCATTGCCTGAAATAATGCAGTTAATCACATTCGGGTCTGCGCCCTGCTGGCTTGACCATATTCCGTAAGTATGGTTGTCATAAATCGTGTTATTCCTGACAAGCGGTGTGGAAACTTGATTTGTAAAAGATATTCCCACAGTCCCGTTATTGTGAATCCAGTTGTTTTTAATTGTGGTTGCAAGGTTGTCAGATAGTTCCAGACCATTGTTCCCGCAATGACGGATAATAGAATTCTGTAAAGACAAATTGCAGCCGTATCCCAACAGCATACCGCTTCTACCGCTTCTTTCAATAATACATCTATCAGCCGTCAAATCAGAATTATAAATATATATTCCATTGTTAACGGAATTATTTATAGAACAATCAATCATTGTCGAAGTCGCATCATAAGATAAATACAAACCATAACTTTCGTCGTCAAAGGATGAACTGTTTAGAGTTAAGGTGCTGCTATTGCCGTAAATACCGGAACTTGTATGCCTCTTGAACGAAGTATTACTAACAGAAACAAAAGAAAGGTTTTCTATATAAATACCGTAATATGTTAGGGCATTTCCGTCAAAAATACAAGAAGATATTTCAGGCCAGCAGTGGTTATAAATAGTCAAATCTCTACTCGAATTATTTATGAAGGTACAATTATAGATATCGGGATACGAAAAGTTCTCAGAGCGGATCCCATAATATTGATTAATCTTTATTTTGCAATTAAGTATTGATACATCTGAATTATCAATATAAATCCCTGAATTGGATGCCCCTTGAATCGTAAAGCCGTCAACCATTGCGTTATTTATGGATTGTCCCTTAACGATATAATTCACCGCTTCCCAATACTCCTGTCCGATTTTGCCTTCGAGAATTGTTTCATAAGCAGGATTAAAAAGGACACGCTGGTCGGGACTTGTCTCGTAAGTGCCGACGCCGCCGAAATGTCCTATTAAAGCAACGTTGTCAGGCAATTCAAAACTTTTATTCTGATAACCAGATAGGTTTATATCATTAACCGGCTTATATGTCCCCGCCGCAACCCAGATAGCTGTAACGAACGGACTAAGGTCTCTCGCTGCGGCTATTGCATCCTGCAGGTCCGTGTAGGCATCATCCCAGTTTGTCCCGTTGTTGAAACCAACGGCATCCTTGTCAACGTAGATAATAGAACCGTCCCAGTTGCAGATGGAAACCTGGCAGGACGTTTCGTTACGGTAAGTATCGCCTTCCATTATTGCGGTATTTATAATTATTGCGCCCGGGGCCGCCCAGTTGTTTACGTTGGTCTTTAAGACAATATGGCCGGAACTGCCGCTGATAGTCCACTTCACAGTTCTATCGTAGTCGTTATAATCGCCTACAGGGGAGGATGAATTGTAATCAATCTCATCCGGCAATTGGTCAATTATTACAATATTCGTGTCTGAGTGGCCGTTGATGTCCCAGAGAATATCAAAGGTCAGGTTTTTGTGTATGTTTGGGTCAACGCAACCGTTATTCGGGTCGTTGTTGTCCTTCACAAAATAAAAAGAAGATGTTTTATACCAGCCACCTACGGCAACACCGGCTGGACCCGAAATATTGTTCGCCTCTGTGTCCTTTAATACGAGATTACTGTCATAGACCCGGAAATCGTTAAGGGTAGTCGTGCAGAAAACAAGACCCGTTTCATCGTCAACACCTAATCCGGTTGCATTCCCCGAATACCAATCCCCCGTTACCTCAACTTCAATGCTCGAATTTGTGTCTATGTTCGTCCTGACCAAATAGTTGTGTCCCCAGATATCTCCCGTATACATACATCGCTTTACAGGGTCAACGGCAATTCCGACCGCCGGACGATAATTTTCGCCGACAACAATATCTATATATCTATTTGGATCGACGTCGCCTCCGCTTCCGACAAGGTCATTTGTATCATATATATGAACCCTGTAATCACCAGAGGAAGTTACATATAGAAGATTCTTCGTCTCATCGAGAGCAATACCCATCCCGGAGATGTAGTGGTCCTGCGTTGGATTAAGATACCATTCGCCTTCCTGGACAAGTGTATTTTCTATCTCATCAAATGAATAAACATATAAGTACGAGGATTGTCGACTCATAACGTATATAAGGTCTCTTGTTTCATCGACAACGATACCTGCAAGGTTCCCTAAATACGTTTCATCTTCACCTTCTTTTTCGAGAGTTTTGGTTGATGCCCAGACAATCATTCCAGAGTTTTCGTAGTTAACAAACATCAGGTTTTTCTCAGGCCAGATAGCATTTCCGACAGCCCCGTAACCCGGATTTAAAGTGCTTATATCCACATCGGCCTGGAAATCCACCTGCGAACCTTCGATACGATATGCCTGAGCGTGGCTTGAGCTGTGGTTACTTATGATAAAAACGGATTTTTTAGCATACACAGCACAGATTGTGATGTGCAGACAGACAATGACCGCGACAAGTTTCTTACCGAGCATTTTTACAACTCCTACAAAGAAGTTATTATTATTCCTTTTTTCTTAGAAATATACCTCCTGCAACAAGTAAGAGAATTGTTGCCGGCTCAGGAATTAAGTTTATATGTGAATAGGTTTCAGAACCTCTTAAATCGAAGCGGAACCAAGATAAATCATTGTAGTAGCCCTGAACAAACCCATAACCGTATATACCGCCTGAAGATATTTTCATAAGGTCGTGATGACCGAAGATATTTACAATTGTATTGTCTTGCGCCCATACATCGGTTATATCTCCCCCATAAATATTAAGAATTCCATCGTTAAATGCATCCAAGCTGCTTATTATGCCACCGGATACATTGATTCTTGCTGAATTCAAAGCATCTACATTGAGAGCTTCAGCGGTTCCGGAAAAATTGATAACACTCTGTTCTCTAGCAGACATAGAACCATATCCAAGAAAACCGCCTGAAACATTAACTGTGCTGTATTCAAAGGAAAAAAGGTTATCTATACTGCCATCGGTCATGTTTAATGTGCTGGCATCGTATGTGTACATCGAAAGAACATCACCGCCCGACATATTGACTGTTGTATGTGCCGGCGGCGTGTCGAATATACTAACCGCATTCCACTGTTCGCCGGGCATTATATTGCCGTCGGAGTAAAAGTTTTTACTTTCGGCAGCGTTCACCGACCCATAGGCCAGCATCATCACAAGCGTGATTGTTATGATTGCTCTTTTCATTTTCCCATCCTTTCAAAAATCAGACCCAAAGCCCTGATATATATGTATTATACCAAACATAGATCCATATATTTCAACAATTTTCGGCATGACGCGGAAGTGCAATAAAGCAAAGAAAGGGCACTGCCACATCGTGCTTCGTCAAGGCCCGCGAGAGCCCACAAAGAACACGCAAGCAGCGCCCCGTATCGGGGCACTGACATTTGCGTTTCTTTGTTAAAAAACTCGCGGTTTTGACAAAAACGCCAAAAGTTCAGCGAAATTCAATATTTAATTGTCATCATCAAAATACACCGAATAGCCCCTCTTTGTCAGCAGAAAAATATCCGGAAAAGAATTTATGAAAAATCCCTTAACTTTCGACGAAGATTCGGTTGACCGGGGGCAGAACTGACGTTATATTCGACGATGTAACCGCCCGAAGAGAAATATGAAAGACAGCAGCCAATACTCAAAAAAGGTTCAGAAACTATACCGCTCGTTAAAGCGAAACCTCGCCAAACAGGCCAGGGCGCAATATGACGAGCCGGTGGAAGCCCTCGTTTACGCCGTCGTAAGCGAGAATATGACCGAATCGCAGGCGCAGGCCGCAATAAAAAAACTCAAGGATTACTTTGTCGACTTCAACGACCTGCGAGTGGCTTCGATCGACGAAATAGCCGAAGTCATCGGGTCGGATGTCGCGGCCGGGCGCAATATAGCGGCGGCACTGGTCGGCTCGCTGCGGTCGGCATTTGAAAAATACAATATGCTCAGCTTACAGCAATTAAAAAAAACGGGTAAACGTCCCGCAAAACAGGTGCTCGAAAAACTCGCCGGCGCCGCCCCCTTTGTGGTCGATTACATTATGCTGACGGCCCTGCAGGGCCACGCCATACCGCTTAATTCAGCAATGATAGATTATCTCAAAACCAACGAGCTTGTTCACGCCGAGGCCGGCTATGAGGAAATCGAAGGATTCCTGACAAGGCAAATCTCTGCGAAAAACGCTTATGAGTTTTACTCGCTTTTACGACACCAAAGCGAATCGCCAAAATCGAGAAAGACACAAAAGACGCCCAGGAAAAAATCTAAAAAGCAAAAATAATCAGCAATAAATTCACCTTTTGGGAGTGAACAAAATTGTCGGAAAAACTGGTAAAATTAGGCATACCCGCGGGCAGCTTGAAAGCGGCGACGATTGAGCTGTTCCGCAAGGCCGGCTTCAACATCTCCGGCTCCGAAAGAAGCTTTCTTCCTGCAATCGACGACGAGCAGATTCAGCTCACTATGCTGCGCGCACAGGAGATGAGCCGATACGTCGCCGACGGCGTGCTGGATGCCGGCATAACCGGACACGACTGGATAATGGAAAACGCATCCGACGTCGTCGAGGTCTGCGAGCTTGGATACAGCAAGGCGACAAGCAAGCCGGCCAGATGGGTCCTCGTCGTCCCCGACGAATCAAAGGCAAAAAAACCCGAAGACCTCAAGGGCGGCATCGTCGCCACCGAGCTGGTAAACGTTACAAAGAAGTATTTCGCCGATAGAAACATCGACGTCAAGGTCGAATTCAGCTGGGGCGCAACCGAGGTCAAGGCCCGGCTGATTGACGCCATCGTCGAGCTTACCGAAACGGGAACCTCTCTGCAGGCCAACAACCTGCGCATAATTGACACCGTCATCACTTCCACGACCCGGTTCATTGCCAATAAACAAAGCTGGAAGGACAAATTCAAAAAGGAAAAAATCGAAAATATAGCCATATTGCTCAACGCCGCTATCGACGCCCGCAGCAAGGTAGGCCTGAAAATGAACGTCGAAAAGGCCAACCTCGATAAGATTCTGAAAGTCCTGCCCGCTGAAAAAAGCCCCACAATCTCGGGCCTGGCCGACCCCGCATACGTAGCCATCGAGGTAATCATCGAGGACAAAATCGAAAGGGCCCTCGTCCCAGCCCTCAAACGCGCCGGCGCATCCGGAATTATCACCTACCCTCTCAACAAGGTCATTCATTAGCGGATAGCAGACAGAAAAACTGAACGCTGACTGCTATTTGTTGACCCTGCCGAGGTATGAACCGTCGTCGGTGTTGATACGCACAACCTCACCATTCTCAATAAAAGGCGGCACGCGGATTTTCAGCCCGGTTTCTACTACCGCATCTTTCATTTGATTGGTCGCGGTGGCGCCTTTAATTATAGGCGTCGTATCGGTAACCGTCAGCTCCACCGTCTTGGGCAATTCGACAGTAACGACTTTCCCATCATTTAATAAAGCCGTCAAAGTCGTATTGGGCTTAAAGTAATGTATAAGCTCGCCTATCAATTCGTCCGGCACCGTTATCTGGTCGTAGGACTTGGTGTCCATCAGGATATGGCCGGTGTTGTCCGAATACAGGTATTCCATTTCCCGCCTGTCAAGAAACACCTGCTCGACTTCTTCGGTGGCACGCAAACGCTTCTCAGCAGTGACGCCGTCGGAAAGCCGTTTCAGTTTTGCCTGGACGAACGCCCGCAGGTTGCCCGGCGTCACGTGCGTGGATTGTGTGCATATAAAAAGGTTGCCATCCATTGTTACCGCCATACCAGCTCGCATTTCACTTGCTTTCACTGAACTCTCCTGTGTCTCAATTCCATCAAATAATAGTAAAAATACGATTGTAGCGTTTTACGAAGCGGTTAGTCAACAGCGACTTTCAGTAAGACCGAAAAAACCTTCGATTTGCACTATTTCGTACGCTTATCGAGAGATTTGAACTCAAACAGGAAACCGTCCGCCCTTGTTATACCGTAAAAAGCGGAACAGCCGAAATATTTGCGCACCGCGTCAAACTCGGGCAGCAAGTTAAAATCGGCTAAATCCCACAAATCATGCCCCGCCAAAACAGCCGCAGCAGGCCCCATACCAAAATCCGCACGCCGGTTCTTTGTGTTTTCCTTCAACATCCACCACAATATTTCTCCCGACGCCGCATTGTCTTCGAAGCAGGCAAGGCCGACAACAGAGGGCACAGCGGACTTCGCCGCGGCAAACCATTCGGCAGAACCAATCGGCTCACTATCCGCCCCGGCCAGCGTCCGAATCGCACGCTCGACAGCCGGCTCAGGACCTAAAATCAAGTGCGTGTCGGTAATCGTAAAAGCCATCTTCGCACCCGGAGGCACCTCACGCTGGCTTGGGACTTCAGCCATCGGCACCGCCCCGCCTAAAACAGGGATCCCGACCGGCCCCAGCATATATATCGTGTGCCCCAACAGCTCCCGCGAAGGTTCCGGATTGTAAGGCACCATCAGCCGCTTATGAACGAGTGATATTGACTTTTCGAGGGCGGCCCGATTACTTATCGACACAGCGATGAGCGTCTCCGAAGGCATCTCGCCGGTTGAAAAGGGCTTGTTTGCACTCTGGGCAATCACTACCTCCGAACCCAGATATTCTATTATATCAGTCCTCAGGGAAATCGCCGGCTCACCCTCCGCTTCCGGCGCGACCAGCGGCGCCTGCATCGCCGTCGCCGCGGCAGGATTAAAACCATAAATTATACTGACCAGCTCGTCGTATGCCCGGCGAATATCCAGGTTTAGAAAGCTCACCGAATATGCCGACGCCGGAATGAACCGGGGCGGCCTGACCGCCGCCGTCCGCGCCTCCAGCATCTTCAATATGCCTTTCCTCGACCCGGCCGTCCTCAAAAAGGCCTTGCCGTAAAGCGAACTGCCTTCAGTTGCGCCGACGCCCAGCGAACAGCCCAGGCCGCCAACGTTATCGAATCCCAGATTCGACATAGTCATCCGGGCTTCGCCGCTGGTGTCTTCAGCGACGATTCTGCTTATTATCTGCTTGAGATTCACATAAAAATCAACGTCGTGATAAGGCCCGACCGCCCCCATCGCCGCGACATACTCGCTGTCAGCCGCCAGCGAAGAACCGCCGGCGCCCTTTATCCGCGCAACGGCGAACTTGACCGTATCCACGTCCGTGCCGGCTATCAGGCAATCATCGATGAAACAATAAACCGTTCTTTCAGGCGGCGGCTGAACCGTCTTGTATGTTATGTTTCCATCCTCCGGCCTGTGACCTTCCAAATCGGGCACACGCTGCGGGGCCGCCTCCGTCGTCAGCGTCACCATATTCACGTCACGGTAATCCTCAATCGACCTGTGAGCGCCCCGCTCGACTGCCTCCGCAATAGCTTTATCAATCGCTTTTTTTATCTCGCCGACGTTTTTGCCCCACTGGCTTATCACCAGAAATACCGGCCCCTGCATCCGGCCCGTGTTCGGAGTGAGCACCCAGGCAAAAGCAACCCTGCCTTCGGGCAGACCGTGGGCATTGAGAATGGTTTTGATGACGGGGTCTTTTTCCTCACGCGTCTTCTCTCGCCATTTGCCCGTTAAGTTTTCCACAAATGCGGACATCGCGGGGTCTTTGTATAATTTATAAACCGGGCTTTTCTCAAACTTCCCTACCAACTGATTAACGTCGCTTATATCCACCAGCACAACCGTTTCAGCAGGCACAAGCTCCGCTGTCTTCGGAAGGACAGCCGCTTCCGCGGCCGCAAACGCCGCCGCGCTATAAACGATGCAAATCGCGATAACTACCCTTATTCTCATTCGCGCCTTTCATCAATTATCAATTTTCGGCCTGGCCTTGTTTCGCCTTCCATCCGGCTGAATATATCTGAAGCCCGTGTTGGGATTGTCTTTGTCATACGCAAAAGTGTCGCGATTATTTATGAAGTGCTTTACATAATCGACTGGTATCGCAAAACCCAGCCCGCCGAAAAAAATATAGCCCATATTCGTAACACCGATGACCTCACCCGCGAGATTGAACAACGGCCCGCCGGAATTGCCCGGATTTATGTCCGCGTTGGTCTGAACGTAAACAAGCCCCTCGAATGCCCTGTTGGTGGTGCTTATCACTCCGTTTGTTACCGTCCGCTCGAGACCCAGCGGATTGCCGATGGCGAACACCTGCTCGCCGACCTTGATTTTGTCAATGTCGCCCAGATAAATGTACCCGAACTGAAAATCCCCCGCCTGTTCAACACGCAAAAGTGCAAGGTCCACAAAAGGATTTATGGCCTCAATTTTGACGTTCTTAAAGGTCTTTTTGTCAAAGCCGTCCTTGACCTTCTTAAAGACCGTCACTTCAATCTTTGTCTCTTTCTCAATGACGTGATAATTGGTTATCAGATACCCCTGCTCATTGATAAAAAATCCCGACCCCATTCCTGCCGGGCTGCTGACTTTTACCACCGCCTCGGAAACGTCCTCCACGCACTGCTCAATCGTCTTTCGGGGAAAATCGCCGGTGTAATAAAGTCGTTCTTTGCCCGATTCCCTGATTTCCGGGTGTGGTTTCAAAAACAAGTCGTTTGCCTCTTTTGCCTGGTCGTAGCTGTATTCGAGCACATCTTCCTTGGGCACAGCTATGACCGTCACGCCTATATCCACATAAAGACGCCCGTGCTTCTCGGCCACTATGTCGCCGATAAGCTTTTGCCCGCCCTTTAACTCCACAACGTCGGCCCTGGCCGGCATAAAGACCAGACCAGCACACACCACGGCAATACCGATTGTCCGATATAATTTCATAAACCACCTGCTGATTTACAATAACCCTGGTTGATATTTTAAGCAATCGCTTGCGTTATTCCAAGAACAAACTGTGTCGGGCCGCCTGTTCTTGCGTGTGAAAAATCTTTACAGGTAATCGCAGGGAAGGGTTTGTTTACACTGGGTTTGACGAAGCGCCCCGCTGCTTGCATACCAATTCGTATTGTTCTGTCTGTGCTGTCGGCAATCCTTACCATTTATTAGGATAAACAGGGACATATCCCATCAAAGTCCCATTGGCGTCATAAACCTTCAAGGCGTAAGCCGTTTTGTATGTATTAGGGCGTTTGGTGTCCATTATGAAATCTGTTCCTCTTTGACCAAGTGCACCAGAGACGAAAATATCGTTCGGCACATTCACGTCTCCGCCGTCCTTCAAGTTTATCCCAAGATTGCCGCCGTCGTCATAAAATTTCAGGCCGTTGGCGTCAAACGCCTGTAAGCCGTTTGTGGCGGGGAAACCGGCATTGGCGAAACCAATCTGGTAATTACCCGCGTCATTGTCATACGTTACATTCCCGAACAGGCAGGGATAATCAGCCGTAGAAGCCAATCTGATACCGTAGCCGATGTTTCCGCTCGATTGGTTGAAGGCGCAGACAATTGAATGACCTTCCCCGAGCGAAATGCCGCTTAAGCTCACGCTGCCAGGGTCGAGTCCAGTTTTATAAACAATGTTGTTGGAGATGTTCACGAACGAGCCGCTTTCCTGCAATATCCCCGATTCGCCGCAGTATTCTATTGTGTTGCCTATTATTCTTGTCCAGTGCGTAACGTTCTGGCACTGGATGCCGCCGGCCCCGCAACGGGAAATTACATTATTAGTGATAATGTTGGAAAAAGAATTCCTTGTTCCAACAACAGACGAGTTGATTCCGATACCGTCATCGACCACGTTGTGGATTTCATTGCTTGCAACCGTGTTATACGAAGAAGATTCCAAAGTTACGCCTCCGCCTACGTTGCACTCCGCGATGTCGTTTCCGATTACCCTGCAACCGTCGGCAGCATATAACCTGATGCCCGTCCCAACCCGCCTGATATGATTGTGGGATATGTCGTTTTCAAAGGTATGGCCGCCCGACAAGATTCCATTGCCAACCGAATTGCAGTTGCTTATGTCATTATCCGTGATTTTTGCCCCGTTAGTATACCCCGCAATATAAATAGCATTGCCGTAATCCTGTATCCTGACATTTTTAACAACAGGGTTAAGACAGTAACCCATATAAACGGCGGAGTTTACATCATTGCCCTCAATCAGCCCGCCTGATATCTCGAATCCCCTTATCCAGTCAATCCTTCTGACTACTGAATTTTTAGCTGTCGTATAGGCATAACGCAGGTCGCCTTTGAGATTGAGGTCGTCTCCGGCTATTGAAGAAATCGTGATTATTTCGCTGCACGTCTCGTCGTCGTTGTAAATCACGCAGGTTTCGCCCGCCGTGAAATTGGCCGTTTCGCCGGCCACAAGGGTAATGGTGCTTGCATTGTCATCCACGTTCACCGCCAAAGCGGACGTGCTTAAAACCCGTGACGATTCGTCGAGAACGAAACAGTTGTTATTACCCGTTGTGACGTGACAATCCGGCGCAAGAACTATTATGATATTGCTTTTCTGAACGGTCAGGGCAGTCGTTACAGACCAGTCGCCGCCAGGGATATAAACCGTTCCCCCGTCGTTTGCTTCTGCCGCGTCTATCGCCGCTTGTATGGCTATGGTATCGGATTTGCCGATGTCTGGAGTAATGCCGTAACCTCTCACGTCCGCCGCTCCAAACGCAGTTCCGGCCCCGGCTGTATTGGAACCGTTGAATAACCTCCCTATCCTATCCGGCGCAGCGGCAAAGCAAATCAATAACGCCATCCCGATAACTCTGACTGTCTTTGACATGTTACAATTCCCCCATCCGTTCTCGCCATTGTGCAGATTCAATAATCCCGTTGTTTGGTCAAAAACACAATTGGCTCTTCCATCCCGCTTTCAGTGCAGTTTGCAGCTTGTTAATTCTATTCTACTTTAACATAAATCATTTGATTTGTCAATAGAATTTTTGCCTGTTTTGGGATGTAAAATACGTTCCCGCCCCTGTTAATTCTGTTGCAAATTGTCGTTTGTTTAGGACAATATAAAATCGTAAATCGAGATTTATCCGCCTGCGGCGGAACAGGAAATCGAAAATGGTTTTCACGCTGCACAGATATATTTTTCGCGAGGTTTTCAAGGTTTTCTGCCTCGCAGCCGTGGCTCTGACGCTGATGATGAGCTTAGGCAGCATTCTGCGCCCAGTGCAGGAATACGGCGTAGGCCCGGGCCAGGTCATCTACCTTATGGGCTACTTTCTGCCGATTACCCTGACCTTTGTCCTGCCGATGGCGGCGCTTTTCGCCACGTCTCTGGTCTATGGCCGACTGGCCAGCGACAACGAGCTCGACGCCTGCAGGGCAAGCGGAATATCACTGCTGCCTCTGGTCTATCCGGGATTGATTCTCGCTATTATGGTCGCAATCGCAAACCTTCTTCTGAGCTTTTACGTGATGCCCGCCTTCGTGCAACGGGCGGAAAACTCGCTCAAAAACGACGCAAGACAAATTTTATTCCGAAACATCCAGCGAAGGGGCTACTATCTGCTCCCGCCTGACGACCGTTACCGGATTTATGCCGACAACGCCGATATCAGGAATAATACACTCTCGGGCATCGTCGCCGTGGAAAGCGCAGACAATGGCGGAATAAAAAAAATCATAACTGCAGAATCCGCTAAAATTACCTTCAACCCACACGAGAAATTCAACGAGGTTCGTATCACCGCCCACAATACGTACCAAATGGGACCCGATGAAGATGCGGGCTTCTCGGCCGAATGGCTCTCCCTGACCGCTGAATTCGGCTCGCTGCTCGGCGACAACATCAAATTCAAAAAAGTCGACGAAATGAAGCAAATCCGCCTCGACCCCATGCTCTTCGACCCCGTGGCAAAGCTTGCGCTAAAGGCCTACTCGCAATTCACTGCGGAGCTGCTGGCTCAGCAGATAAATCAAACAATCGCCTCGCTCACAAAGCCCCCGTTCAGGTTATACAGCGACCGCCAGATTGTGGAAATTACCGCCAAAAGCTGCACTATCCGCAACGAAAAACGACTCCAGCTCGACCGCGACGTGGTCATTACGGAACGCTCGCTTCAGGATGGTTCCTCCAGCCGGACACTGCGATGCCAGAAAGCATTTCTTGATATCGAGGGAGATGAGCTGGCTCCGACCCTGACGCTCGATATACGAAATGCAAACTGGCAGATTGCCCCGGGATTAGAGAACATCATCGCAAGACATCTCATTAGGGGCCTCGTCCTGCCCGCCTCCGTCACCGACAATTTCAAGTCGGACGATATCCTCAGCGAAATAACTCTTCAGGCGACCTCCGCCGCCCTGAATAACCAACCAGCCCCGCAACTGACCCGACTGCAAAATCAGCTCCAGATGAAAATATCACTGACGCTGGCGCAAATCGGCGCCGAAACCAACTCACGCCTCGTCTTCGGCATCGGCTGCATAACCCTGATTATGATTGGTATCGCTCTGGGAATCATTCTCAAAGATGGCCACCTGCTCACCGCCTTTGCCGCAAGTGCAATCCCCGCCATGGCGCTGGTTTCGTGCATAATGATGGGGAAAAACATCACGGAAAACCCGGGTTCTACCGCCCTGTCAGGCGTAACCCTGATGTGGGCCGGCCTGATTGTCCTCACCCTGCTGGCCTTGGAAATGTATCGCCGCCTCCTTAGGCATTGAACGACAGATTGATTGCAAAAAAGTGCTATGAAAATACTCGATAAATATGTCGCCAAGAACTTCCTCGTCGGTTATGCAATCGCATTCTGCGTGCTCATCGGCCTGCGGGTAGTTATCGACCTGTTCGTCAACCTCGACGAATTCACCGAGCACGCCAACCTCGGTACGGTATCTGTAATCACGAACATCTTCATTTATTACGGGCTTAACAGCACGCTCTACTTTCGCGACTTCGCCGGAATGATAACCGTCGTCGCAGCGGCCTTTTCGCTCGGCAAAATGACCCGCCACAACGAGCTGACCGCTATGATGGCCTCGGGTATATCCCTCAAACGCGTCATCGCTCCCATTCTTGTCCTCGCCATCGCTTTGACCGGACTTCTGATAATCGACCAGGAACTCATTATCCCTTCATTGAGCGACAAGCTCGTCCGCAGTCAGGACGCCCTGCCGGGTCAGGAATCTTACAACGTTTGGTTCATCAGCGACGCCAACGGCTCGCTTATTTGCTCTCCGAGATTCGATGTGAAAACTTCAACGCTTCAAAAACCGACCATCATCACCCGCGCAAAAAAAACCGGCTCACTCGTCTGGGAGCCGACCGGCTGGATTGAAGCCAAATCCGCAACTTATGACTTTAAAAACCGCGACTGGCTCCTTACGGATGGATTCTTCACGCCCATCCCAAAAACGGGACCCCAGCAATCCAATGAACAGAACACTATTTTATCGCGCGTGTCCCTTCCGACTTATCATACCGACATCACGCCAAAGGAAATCCCCGTAATACGAAGGTCCGACCAAAAAACACTTCTTAGCTCCCGGCAGTTGTCCCAGTTGGCCGCACAGGGAACGAAACTAAAAGACCTCGCCTTCCTGTACAGCCAGAAGCACTTCAGAATTACCGACCCCCTTATGAACATCGTTATGCTCCTCGTGTGCCTGCCCGTTCTGGTCTGCCGTGACCCCAAATCTATGAAGTCCGCCGTCGCAATCAGCTTCGCAATCACCGCCGCCTCGCTCATCGTTGTCTTCGTATGCAAGCTGCTCGCCACCGAAGATGTCTTCGGTATTGTCGTCCCCGAATTATGGGCCTGGCTTCCCGTCTTCATCTTCGCCCCCATCGCCTTCATCGAGCTGGACTCGATGAAAACCTGATAAGAAGTCATTGCGAGCGCACCGAAGTTTACCCGCCGTAGTGTCAACGAAGGTGGGCAATCTCTACCCCAAATCATCAATAATCAACTCGTCTTGCCAGTGACCTTCTCTGATCTCAATTTCTCCCGTATCTCCTTGTTTATCCTCACGCTGCACCACTGCCTGCCGCACATCGAGCAGTAATCGGTGTCCGCCGACCCTTTGTCCATACCCTCGCACGCCTCCGCGTGCATTCTCTTCGCCGTCTCCGGGTCCAGTGTTTGCGCAAGATGCGAATCCCAGTCAAGATTTGCCCTTGATACACTCAATCGTTCGTCAATCTCCGCCGCACCGGCCAGCCCGCGTGCCACGTCACCCGCGTGCGCCGCTATCCTCGCCGCAATCACACCCGCCCGCACGTCCTCCGCGCCGGGCAGGCCCAGGTGTTCAGTCGGCGTAACATAACACAAAAACGACGCCCCGTAATACGCCGCCGCCGTGCCCCCTATCGCCGAAGTGATATGGTCATATCCCGCTGCTATATCTGTAACGACAGGCCCAAGAACGTAAAACGGCGCACCGTGACAAATCTCCTGCTGAATCCGCATATTATATTCTATCTGGTCGAACGGCACGTGCCCCGGCCCTTCGACCATAACCTGGCAATTCGCCTCTTGTGCCCGCTGCGTCAATTCACCCAGTGTTCTTAACTCCGCTATTTGTGCGTCATCCGTCGCGTCTGCTATGCACCCGGGCCGCAATCCGTCGCCTAACGAAAAGCATACGTCATACCCCCTCATCAAAGCACACAGCTCATCGAACATCTCATACAAGGGATTTTGCCTTCTATGATACAGCATCCATTCCGCCAGCAGCACGCCCCCCCTGCTCACTATCCCCATCACGCGCTTGCCAACTAACGGCAGATACTCTTTCAACACACCCGCGTGAATGGTAAAAAAATCAACCCCCTGCCTCGCCTGCCTCTCTATCACCTCCAGGATATTCTTTTCGCTGACCTCCTCCACCGTCCTGCCCGAAACCATCTGGTAAATCGGCACCGTCCCGAAAGGCGCCGGGCACTGAGCCAATAACGCCTCCCGTATCTCGTCCAAATCCCCGCCCGTGCTTAAATCCATAATCGCGTCCGCACCCGCCGCCAGCGCAACTCGCATCTTCTCAAGCTCCTGCTCGACCGTGCTGCGAACGCTGCTCACCCCGATATTGGCATTGACCTTTGTCCGAAGTGCTCTGCCTATGCCCGCCGGCTTCAAATTTCTTTTCAAATGAATCCTGTTGGCCGGTATCACTAATCGCCCTGCCGCTATCTCCGCCCGAATGCGCTCCGCCTCCACACCTTCGGCTTGCGCAACATACTTCACTTCCTCGCTTATCCGTCCCGACCGCGCTATCTCCAGTTGTGTTGCCATTTTTCACCACCAAAAAACAAAAAAATCGCTTCAGCAAGGAAGCGATTTTTCTTCTCAAACTATTGCTCTCGTTTATCTCCAATCACTTCCCTACGCAGGCATCACCCTGTTCAGGTTCAAAGGGTCTGCTCTCAGGTTCGCGCTAACACGAACCACCCCTAGTGAACATCTACATTATATCCTCTGCCGCTCTCCTGTCAAATCACTGTTACCACAATTCATTCTGCATCAGCCAGTATTCGGCTAAATTCGCCATATCGTATATATCGACGAAGCCGCTCTTATCGAAATCACAGCCATCGCACCAGTCCGGCTGCTGACAACCTTCGCTTTTCCACTGCGCTGAAAAGCCCGCCAAGTCCGGCATACGAACCACGCCGTCCATATCCAAATCCGCCGCAGGCCATAGCCAGAATAAGGCAAACGTCCGCCAATCGTTGATATCGACAACGCCGTCACGGTTTAAATCACGCCCTCCGCACCAGTCCGGACTCGAACAGGACTCATGCCAAAGCTGCGAAAAATAACTGAAATCGTAAAAATTCGGTATCCCGTCGCTGTAGAAATCCACGCCGATAATCGAGCAAAACATCAATCTTATGTTCGGCACATTACTGCTGCCGAATACCGACGGAGAGGTCGTCTCCGACCAGTCCAGCGGGTCGCCGTAATAACTGTCTGCGTACGCATACACACTGCGAATTCCGCCGGGAGTCGATACCCTGCACAGTCCGTCGCTGGAATAGCTGTTGTTGTTGTGGCTGAAATCCACCATTAGATTATCAATACCGTTATACTTAAAAGGCCTCGAAAAATTGAACGTCCGCCAGCCCGTGCTCCCGTTTGGCTCATTTGCCTCATACACTACCGTCCAGCCGGTTGCCTCAAAGCTGGCCGTAACGTAAGAGCTAAGCGTCGTGTGCTTCATTCGGATTGTCCAGTCGTTCAAATCCAGACCGGGTGCCGTTTCCACGTCAAGTGCAAGCCCCGTGATGCTTCCCGCCATACCGATTTCGCCGGCAAGGTAGATAACCTGCGTCCTGCTGTCGTGGAAATAAGTATGCATAGGCAATTCCCACGTTGAGCTGCCCGTTCCAATAGTTACGCTATTGCACTCGTTATTTGCGGTAACGGCATCCTTTTCGAAGGGCACTCCTGCCAAACTCTCTGCCTTGGCTGCTTTTGACAAAAACGCAGGCAAAAAAATCGAAAAAACTAAACAAAAAACCAGCTTTCGCCCCCATCGGCGACCTTTAATAAGCACTTGCCCGTCCTCCATCTTAGAATATAGTCCCAAAAAAAACGTAATCTAATGGGCGTAAACCAATTATAACGTATTTCGTGTGGCTTTTGCAAGGGGAAAAAAAGGGTATACCGCCTCCCGCACAGCAGGCAGCTTTACTCATCTGAAATTTATTCTTGTCCTCGACGACGTCAATACCAAACTGACATTATGATGTTCGGCTCGGTCTTCTTCGCCGCAACGTCTCCGATGACGATGTTTGTCCACTTCGCATTAACGCCCGGATTGTCACGAAGCCAGTTGCAAACCTGCTCATCGAGAAACTCCATCGCGCCTGGATGCAGCTTCGTATAAAACGTCTTGACGCCTGTAATCCGGTCGGGCCAGCTGACCCTCTTAACGGTGTCCTTTACCACGGGACGAACTGAAGATGCCTCTTTTTTAGAAGCTCCGCCCGATGCCGCGCCTCCGCCAAGATTCAAAGGCGAATGTAAAACCTCCACGCCGCCGTCATCAAAAGGAATCGGCTTGTCGGCGTCATCGCCGCCCGACTTTCCAACCTGTAACTCATCCATAAAAACGATCCTCCATGGGCACGTTTCTAAAACCTGATGGCTGTTATTCAGTATAACCTTATTGCAAAGTTCATCAAACATTTTATTATATCGTCCCATGACTGCAACAAATAGTAAAAATCAGATAACCGTCGGATTCGTCGCGCTGGGCTGCCCCAAAAATCTGGTCGACAGCGAACGGATGCTCGCCCTAATCGCCCAGGCCGGCTTCGTCATCACCGCCGATACCGATAACGCCGACGTCGTCGTCGTCAACACCTGCGGCTTCATCGCGCCCGCCAAAGCAGAAGCCCTCGACGCGATTCGCCGTGCCGTCAAACGAAAACAAAAAGGAAAAGTGCGAAAAGTCATCGTCGCCGGCTGCCTCCCCCAGCGCATCGGAAAAGAATTGCTCAACGAGGTCGGCGAAATCGACGCAATCGTAGGTCTCCAGCACCGCGACAACATCGCCTCCGTCATCGGACAATGTCTCGCTTCCGACAAGCCCGTCCAATTGATAACACCCGATTTCAAATCCCTTTATGACGACCGTGTTCGCCTTCGAATCACTCCGCCACACTACGCCTATCTGCGAATCAGCGAAGGTTGCAGCCGAAATTGTTCCTTCTGCACCATCCCCGCCATCAGAGGTATTGCACGCAGCAAACCAAAAAAACTCATCCTCGACGAGGCCTTGCAGCTCGTTACCTCCGGTGCTGTCGAGCTGAACATCATCGGCCAGGATATAACCACATACGGCCGAAACCTCAAAACCAAAAACTCTCTGTCCGACCTCCTTATCGAACTCTCGAAAATCCCGCGCCTCCGCTGGATTCGACTGCTTTACCTCTTCCCCACCGGCGTCAGCGACCGGCTGATTGAAACAGTCGCCGCCTCAAAAAAAATCCTCCCCTACTTCGATATACCCCTTCAGCATATAAATCCCCAAATCCTAAAGGCAATGCGCCGACCTCACTCCAAAGACAAAATCATCCGCCTCATCGACAATATCAGAGCAAAACTGCCCGGCTGCGCCCTGCGAACAACCTTGATTGTCGGCTTCCCCGGCGAAACGGACGCCCTGTTCAATGAACTGCTCGATTTCGTCAAATGGGCACGTTTCGACAATCTCGGCTGCTTCACCTTCTACCCCGAAAAAGGAACCCCAGCCGCAGAACTGCCACGACAAATACCCGACCGCGTCAAACAACAGCGCCTCCATCGCCTTATGCTCACCCAGCAGAAAATCGCCTTCGAAAAAAATAAGGCCCGTATCGGCAGCACTCTCACATGCTTAATCGACAGCGTCGGCAAAAACCACGCCGCAAAAGCACGCTTCTTCGGCCAGGCGCCACAAATCGACACGCTGTGTATAATCAAAAATTGCTCCGCCAATCCAGGTGATTTTATTAAGACCAAAGTCGCCGGAACCAGTGACTATGACTTGCTCTGCAAACAATTTTAGTATTGAATTATAAAGATAGAAAAGTAAACTCTCGGCTATGCTAAAACAGGTTCCAAACATTCTGACCTTCGGCCGGCTCGTCCTGACCGTCGTGTTCCTCGCTATGCTGCTCTATTTGCCCTGTGTTTCTGCCGACAGGACCCTGTTCATAGACGTCGCCTTCGCTATCTTCGTAATCGCAGGCCTCACCGACATAGTTGACGGCCCCATAGCAAGAAAACTCAACGTCGCAAGCAAATTAGGCCGTATGCTCGACCCCCTCGCCGACAAAGTCCTCGTCTGCGGCGCCTTCGTATGCTTCGCCATAATCGGCCGGCCCGAATTCCTTTTCGACTGGTCGCCCAAAACCCTCGACATAATCCGTTGGTCCGTCGCCGTCGTCCTCATCGCAAGAGAGGGCTACGTAACAATCCTGCGCCACGTAATGGAAGCCAGAGGCGTGGACTTCCGCGCCGTCGCCTCCGGAAAAATCAAAATGCTCATCCAGTCCTTCGCCATCGGAACCGTCCTCGTCAAATCTGCTTACGTCCGCACCGCAACCTGGGGATACTGGTTTACCGCGATTGTCTTCATCGTTATGCTGATTGTAACCGTCGTTTCCGGCTTCGCCGCCACCAGACGAATCAAACCATCCGCCTGACTCAGTGCCAGTCAGTAGGATGGGCTTTAACCCATCATTTTATCTTTAACCTTTGTGGGCACCTCTAAAAACTATAATTTCATGAAGGAAAATCTTATTTTTAAGCCAAAAACAAGGCTCGTTTGCCTTGCCAATGTAGTTTTTCGAGGTGGCTTTGTGTCTTAGCGGTAAAAAATAAAGCCGTCGCGGAAACTTATTCTTCCCGCGACGGCGTTATATCTTATAGCTCTGCAATCTCCTTCTTGCTTTCGCAAGAAAGCAGAGGGGCAGATTCTTACTACGCTGGTTTCGCCGGTTTCTCTACTTCTTTATAGGATTCGACTGTTATCCACTTCATACCGTCCTTCTCGGTTTCGACTCCTGTTACCTCAACTTCCTTGCTGGCCAGCTCGCTAAGCTCCATCCCTTTCTCATCCAGCGTCACGCTGTATGCTGCATCCTTCGACGTTACCATTACCGCTGTTACAACGCCTTCGTCGCTCTTGGTCACGCTTACAACGCCCGTTACCGTCACCTTCTTCGGCTCTGCCGGCGCATCCGCGCCAAAAACTGCCGATGCTGCAAACAAGCTCAGTGCCGCTGCCACTAACGCTACTCTTAACATCCCATTCGCCATTTTTACTTCTCCTTAAACTCCAAACTTTATTCTTCTGCTGTCTCTTGCCGGAAGACCACACGTCATCCGGTGAAATTCAAAAATTTATACGCCTCCCAGGTCGTTTCCTTCTGCACGGTGGACATTTGAGATGTGCCGCGATACCGCCGGACATACTGTGCTAAGGCACGGAATGTGCCAATGCCCTCGGCGGTTGTTAGCATAACAAACTATCTCAAACCGTCTCCCCTGTCAACACCTTTCCGCAAAAATTTTGTCCCCTTCCCGGTTACATCTCTCCTGCCCTCATTTTAAAACACGATAAATTGTCTTTTTCGCCATAAGCCTGTGTATATTCATAGGTTATGTTTTCTCCCACCGATTAGTTCCGTAGGGCAATTTTGTAGGATGGGCTTTCCCCCTTTTCGCTTGCCACGGCGTAGCACAGCAAAGCCGGGTCTTCTGCCCTCCTTGTTCCCGAGAAGTCACTTCTTTGGTTTGGCAGCAGGGAATCCATATTGTCCGCCTTCCCTGCCTCTGTGGTAAAAAAAATATTTATTTTTTTACAAATTTTTACTTGACATTGCATAGTATGCAATACATAATATGTATTGTAAGATAAATCGTAGGGCGGGGCAAGCCCCGCCGAAATTTAGCCCCCCAATCTTGTCTGCCGTAACTTTAGTGAAGGCGGATTATTGGGGGGTTGCTCGCCTCGTGTATGGTAAGATTGTCGTTAACCTGTGAAATTTGGAGGTCTTTATGAAATTTGAAACCCAGTTATTAAAAGGCGTCGCGCCCGTCGTCGTGCTTCAAATCCTCTCCCGCGGCGAAATGTATGGCTACGAGCTGGCCCAGGCAATCGAAAAACGAAGCTCCGAAATCCTCACGCTCGGCAAAGGCACCCTTTACCCCCTGCTCTACAACCTCGAAGCCAAACGACTCGTCCGGGCACGTCTCGAAAAAACAAAATCAGGCAGAAAAAGACGATACTACTCCATCACCGGCAAAGGAAAAGAATTCCTCTCCGCTCAAACCGAACAACTACGCCGGCTGCATACTGGCCTCGAATTCGTCTTCGGCGGCGCACTCAAACCGGCGTAATTAATATGTCCTAAATGGGAACTCTTTATGAAAAAGGTGGCCCTGTGAAACGAAAAATGGACGTCTTCGGAATATTGATTGCCTCCGTCGCCGGAATTGCAGCAGAATGCCTTTGGATAATAATCACCCTTCCTGCCCTTTGGACAGTGCGATTGCCTCTATGGCTTGTTGTATTGGTGGGCATAACCATCGGCGGTCTCGTCGGCTGGATAGTTCTGATTTTGCGACACCGATTTGGCGGCGTTAATTTCGACCTCGAGCATCTGCCCGCTTCAGCCGCCAGCTATATTAAACTCGTCATTAAATATATGCACTATCGCAGAATCGCCCGACAGGAAGTCGCCGACGAGCTTACAGACCATTTCGAACAAGCTCTTGAGGATTGCCACACAGACCCGGAAAAACTAAAACGGGCTCAGCATTTAATTGACAGCTTTGGAGACCCGAAACTGCTCGCTATCCTCCTCCGACGCGCTAAAAAACGCTGCCGACCTCTCTGGCGAACCGTCATCGCAAGAACATTTCAGACCATCGCTGCATTGATTTTATTTTTGATTCTTTACACCACCTGGTTCCTCACCGGCAGGCCCGTCATAACCACCGACTACGTCGCCCAGCTTAACAAGCTCGTCCGCCCCTCAGTTGACGACTCCCTCAACGCCGCACCGCTCTACCAAAAAGCCGCCGAAATGCTCGTGGACATCAACGACTTCAAAAAACTCGTTCGCCTCAATTACCACGACGCCAACGACGAGCAAAAAGAGCTTATCAAACAGTGGCTAACTAAAAACGAATCTCCTCTTGCACTCGTCACAAAAGATTCACAACTACCATATTGCTGGCAGCATTACTACTCAAAGGCCCCCCAACAAAGTATGATGACCGTTCTTCTGCCCCATCTAACCAATTACCGTTACATCACCTATGCCCTCTGCTGGAGGGCTTGGCTAAACGCACAAGACGGCAATTTTGATTCCGCCCTGCGCGATGTCGAAACAATTTATCGCCTCGGCAGACACAACAAGGGAGAAAAATCACTTGTCGAGCAGCTCGTCGGCGCAGCTATCGAAGCCCGGGCGCTTAATACTGCCCGCCAAATCCTCGACGCTTACAAAATACCATCAGACACACTTGCAGATTTTCAAAGCCGACTCCGCCTGCTTATCGACAACGATGTCTTCACAATAAATCGCCAAGTCGAAAAACTCGGTATCTATGATGAAATTCAGCGATGCTTCACCGAAAGCCGCTTCGGCCCTTCACACATATACCCGGAACGTATTATGGAACTGTCCCGCCTGAATTCTACGAATTATCCGGAAGAATTGGATTTATTCCTGCGAAAATCATTGATTCTCTTGCAGGGTCTCTTTGTACATCCAGACAAAGACGAATCGATTGCCGCAGCTAATGCCCTCTACAAATTCTGGAACGAAATTGCATCTAAAACACCCGCCCAGCTCAATACCGAAGATATCAATCCGGATGCCGAGACAGACCGTATGATTAAAAACAATCTGCTTCTGCGAATTCTTACGCCAGCATTTGTGCTGGTTGACACAATTGCCTGGCGAATCAAAATCGACGCCGAAAGCACTCTCGTTACAGTCGCGCTTGTCAGATACAGGCAGAATACAGGCGCCTTCCCCGAATCGCTCGATAAATTGGTGGAACAAGGATATATTAAACAGGTTCCCATAGACCCGTTCAGCGATAAACCACTCGCCTATCGAAAAACCGACGGCGATTTCCTCCTCTATAGCTTCGGCTCGAACCTCACCGACGATGGCGGACAAGTTGAACACGATGAGAATGGCAAAGTCAGATTCGGCAACGAGGGCGACTGGGTCTTCTGGCCGGTCGAAAAGAATTGATTATTCGCAGAAAGGATTAGCGGGGGATAAATGGACGCGGGCTGAGCACTCGCTGGCTCTTTCGCAGACGACGTCGGTTACGCTCCGAGGGCTTCTCATAATACGCGTTACGCTTCATATCCCTTACTAGGCCCTCTTTCTCGCATAGCTTCTTGAACCGTCTCATCATCTGCTGGACCGATTCACCCGTTCTCGACTTCACTTTCAGCATAAAAAAAACACCCCTTACGCCAACCCAATCTTAAAGGTTAACCATCATCCGACTAATTTAGCACATATAATCAACTGTTGTGATATAATAACCGGTATAATCGGCTTTGCAAGACAAAATTTGCTAAAAAAAGCTGTCGTTATCGCTTGTCTCCGGCTTTTATTGAACGATAACTGCAAATTTGGTAAGCTGAAAACCGTTTTGGAGGTGCAGAACTGTTGGACAAAATGCGAGAGACCTTAAAGGTCAAAAAAGAACGGGCCATATTAGTGGCCGCGATATCGCCGGGCCAAAAAGAACACGATGACCTCAAAGAGCTGACCGCCCTCGCCGAAAGCGCAGGCGCCATCGTCGTTGACCGGTTTCAGCAGAAACTGCACAAAATCAACCCCGCCCTGTACATTGGCAAAGGCAAGGCCGAAGAACTCTGCGACCGGGTCAGACGATTTAATGCCGACCTCGTCATTTTCGATAACGACCTGCTCCCACGCCAGGTCAAAGAGCTTGAACAGCTTATCGGCGCAAAGGTTATCGACCGAAGCGAATTGATTCTCGACATCTTCGCCACAGGCGCAAAAACTGCACAGGCCAAGCTTCAGGTCGAACTCGCCCAGCTCGAATACACCTACCCACGCCTCACAAGATTATGGTCTCACCTCGATTCGGTTGCCGGGGCCGGGGGCGCGACCGCGGCAGGAGCAGTAGGCGGCATAGGAACCCGCGGACCAGGCGAAATGCAGCTCGAAATCGACAGGCGACTCGTCAGCAAACGCATCACCGACCTTAAACGCGAACTGGAAAATATCGACAAACGAAGAATCCGCGAAATCGACGGCAGAAAAGGCCTCTTCAAAATCTGTCTCGTGGGCTACACGAACGTCGGGAAAAGCACACTGCTAAATGCGCTCACCGACGCCGACGCATACGTCGAGGACCGCCTGTTCGCAACCCTCGATACCCGCACAAGAAAATGGCAGTTGGAAGGCGGCGCAGAAGTCCTCCTCAGCGATACCGTCGGCTTCATCAGAAACCTCCCGCATCAATTAGTCGCCTCCTTCAAGGCCACCCTCGAAGAAGCAATCAACGCCGATTTGCTCCTGCATGTCGTCGATGTCTCCAGCCCCGACGCCCTGAAACAAATCGAATCGGTCAACAGCGTCTTAGCGGAAATCAGCTGCTCCCAAAAGCAAATACTGCTCGTCCTCAACAAATCCGACATCGTCAGCGCCATCACCACCCTCGAAATGCTCCAGACGCTTTTCCCCGAGGCCGTCTGCGTCTCGGCCAAGACCGGCTTCGGCCTTGACCGGCTGCACTTGGCCGTCCTGAATAAATATAAAGGGGCCCGGCTCATCGTCAAAATCGTCGTAAATCCGGCTGACGGCAAAATCCAAAGCTTCCTGCGCGCCTACGGCACGATAATCGAAGAAAAATACACCGACGGAAAGGTCCTCATCGAGGCATATCTGGGCCAAAACCAGTTAGTCGATTTGAAACGCCTTAAACCAGAACGGCTCGAAGTGCTCAACGAACCAAAATAAGCTCGAAAGGCAGGAAATTATGATTCAAAAAAATTCCGACAATCAGCCGGATGATGAGGAGCTTTTTGAGGAAAGAACGGAAGAAGAAATCCTCGCGACAATAGATGAGCTGACGGATAAAGTATGGTACAACAGGCACCAGGTGGCAAAAGAGCAGATTGAGGCAGGCCTTGAGGATGTTGACCCCGGAATCTGGAAACAGGCCCTCGCAAAAGCAAAAGAGTTCGAAGATAAATACGGCCTCGAAAACCTCGGCCCTTACGATGACTTCGAATGGGGTATGCTCAGCGGCAAACTCTCAGCCCTGCGATGGCTCATCGGATTCGAATGGGATATGCTCGATACGTAATAAAAGGCAAAAACGATTCTCGATTCTGGATGCTCGATGCTGGTTGCTGGTTGCCGCCGAAGGCGGAGGCCCTGCGGGCGGGATTATGGTCTTCTTGATGCGCGGGAAAGGAGGATTTATCGTTGGTTTGACAGAAGCGAGTAATTTAGGAGTGATTTGATAACTTCATTGATTTTTTCAATATCAGCCGATAGAATTGCGGTTAAAAGACAAGGATGTATTTTTAATGCGTGCTATACTCATCGAATCCGGCGTAGAGACACGAAAAGCCAGGCCATTCTTGAAATGGGCGGGTGGAAAAACACAATTACTTGATGAGATAGATATTCGCCTTCCTAATAAAGAAATCGGGTCAGGGCAAATTGACACTTACGTTGAGCCATTTGCCGGCGGCGGCGCTTTATTCTTTCACGTTGCCCAGAAATACCCCAAGTGAATTAAAAAAATCTTCCGCAGCATTTGACTGTATTACATGTTTGATCAATAATGGCGCGTATGCCAGACGACCTTATGAAGTATGATGAAAATCCTGAATTCCTGGAATTTCTTACCAGAGAATTTGACACAACCGCTGATAGTGCAACCATAGAGGAACTAGCCGAATTTGCATTCGGTTCGCTTGGTACGGCAGTAGAGGCTTTTAAGAAGTCCAAAAAACAATGATATTGGACCTACCCATCGAAACTGCGAAAGGGTACAAAAGCCCATCACAGATAGCAAGGGTGGTAACGGAGGCTTGGATGGGGCGCAACATGTATTGTCCCGCATGCACAGCCAATAGACTTTGCGATACGACCCCCGGCACCGAAGCGGTCGATTTCGTGTGCTCACGATGCGATGCTCCGTTTCAACTTAAGGCATTAAGTAGGCCAATCGGCCGGAAAGTAGTCGATGCTGCCTACGATGCAATGATGCGTGCAATCCAGCAAAACCGCCTGCCGCATTTTCTTTTCTTAAGTTATGACTACTTTGCCTGCAAGGTAACTGACTTGCTCCTTGTCCCACGATTTTGTCTGCCTTCATCGGCTATTGAAAAACGCAATCCCCTTAGAGCCACCGCCAGACGTGCGGGGTGGGTCGGCTGTAATATCCTCCTTGACCTTGTGCCTCCAGAAGGACGAATAGCCATAATTCACTCCGGCAGTGTTATCCCCAAGCCCATTGTAAGAAAGAACTTCTCCCAGATCACTTCTCTCGCCGATTTATCGGTCAGAACGCGTGGCTGGACGTTGGACACGTTGACTGTTCTTCGCTCTCTGCACAAAAGCGAATTTACCATTGATGACGCGTATTCATTTGAGACAGTATTGTCGCATATGCACCCCGAAAACCGCCACATCAAACCCAAAATCAGACAGCAGTTGCAGATTCTTCGTGACCTTGGGTACTTGGACTTTGTTGGCCTTGGGCGTTACCGCTGGATAAGGTAAATTCATATTCAATAACGATCCCTTTTTATGGACGGCAAAATACCGGCAGACCTGTCGAATATATCGAGCTTGCCTAAATTCTGTGACGAGATTGAAAAAGTAGCGAAAGAACTGTTTCGTGTATTAAAGCCGGACAAATACTGTGCGATTCTCATCGGCGACACCCGCAGAGGAAGGCATTTTGTGCCGCTTGCCTTTAACGTTATGCAGCGATTTCTCAAAGTCGGCTTTGTCCTGAAAGAGGATATTATCAAGGTTCAGCATAACTGCACAACTACTGAACGCTGGCGGGCCAAAGCCAGACAAGACGGGTTTTTTCTAATAATGCACGAGCATTTGTTCGTTTTTCGAAAGCCAAAAGCAACAGAAAATTTATCCCGTATTAAATTCAGCACTTTTGTATAAATCCAGAATCTTCTTCCACCGAAGTAATTTTCCGAAGGCTCGCTTCGCAAGAAATTTGAGCCCGGCTTCGCTTTTAGCTTCGCCGAGGCAGGCAGTTGAGTGGTAAAAAACCGGCGTCATTTTGCGAACACGGAGCGAAGCGAAGAGCCCGCTTCGGAAATCAGCGTCAAAAACCATAAATATCTTCGTGTCTTTGCTTGCCACGGCGTAGCCGACAGGCGAAGCTGGGCAGTCTCTGCGGCGAAAATGTTAAGATAGGCAAATAATACACTTGCCGGAGCGAAGCGTAGGTCCCCGAGTAGTTCTTTCTTGGCCCTGCTACAGGGGATCCATTAACTGCCGATTTGCCCGAAATGTTAATATAGGAAATCATACCCCGCGACTGGGATTCGACAAAATCGCGCAAGTCGAAAACCCTTAGTTGGCAACTTTTTAAAAAAATTTACTACTCCTTTCCTCATAAGCACTTAAGCCAATTTTCGCCTTGTTTTTACCATCAGGAAATACCTTAGTTTTCGTCAAAAGCGCGCAAGTTCACGCCTATTTATAGAGGGACGTATCCCTCTATAAATAGGCGTGAAGCCCCCACGTCTTGTTTTGCGAGGTCCGTTTCGGACCGAGTGCAAAACAGTGGGGGCTGAGCATCAAATAAGTATAGGATAGAGGGACCTCTGTGGGTAACTCAGGGATGGCAGTAACTGAAAACTCTAAACACTAATCTCTAAATCATAAACACACGCAGCGAAGCGCAGAGCCCGCTTCGGAAATTCAAATAACCAAAACCTAAAATCTCAAACGGCTGACGCCAATTGTTTGGGGCATTGGTTATTAGGATTTTGGATTTGTTTAGTGATTAGGATTTAGAATTTAGGATTTCCTTCCTAAGGAGGAGAGAATTATGAAAGTCAACTTAACAATCGGTATTCCAATCCGGCTTGACCGTATTTTCACCTGGCCTCTGCTGCTCTATCGCAAACACAAATATGGCTGGCCGTTTAGAAGGATTTTCCTCGGCCAGGGCAAATTCACAATTGTTGACCCGCCGGACTACTACCGGTTCAATAATTTCCAATGGTGCGCCAAAGAAAACGGCCCGCGAATCTACGCCGTTCGACTGATTGCCGACTCACATAACAGAACTAAAATCCTCTCCCTCCACAGGGAAATTATGGGCCCGCCCGAAGGCCTCCTCGTTGACCATAAAAACCGAAATACCCTCGATAACCGCAGGGAAAATCTCCGCCTCGCTACGCACTCTCAAAACCAGTTCAATAAAACAAAAACCGCAGCTATAACTTCTTCACGCTTTATCGGCGTTTATCTCGAAAAACGCTCCGGTCGTTGGGTCGCTAAAATCGCTGTTCACGGAAAACGAATCTGGCTTGGCCGTTTCTCCTCCGAACTCGACGCCGCTCGCGCCTATGATAAAGCTGCTCTCAAATACCACAAGGACTTCGCTCGACTCAATTTTCCCGAAGCGTAGCGGAGGTCCCCGCACGCCTGCCCTCGAATGTCGTAGTCGGGGGCCGTTGGCGGGGACCCAGAGTATTTGCACGCTATACGCTGTTCGCTGCGCGCTAAATGCTCGGCGTTCTCGTCTGGGAAATCTTTTGCCCCCTCTCAACAATCTCCGCCAGCGACTCACACGGGCAGACATACACCGGCAGAAAAGGGTGTGGCCTAAATCCCGCCGGAATAACCGGCAGCGTCATCCGTGGACAGGCGTCTCTCGCCCGACCGCCATTATACTTGTTAACATTCGTTTCATTACGTTCAGCCATTGTCTTGCCTCCCTTCCAGCCGCTGTTCAGCATTTCTGTTTCCAGTTGTATTCCGTTCCCGACCTGCCCAAACAGCAGGGCGATTTTGCTTGACCCCATCTGTTAAATTGGGTAAGATTCCGACATTCACACCTGACAGTTTTTAATGAGAAGAGGCGAAGATATCGCCTTATCATAGTTACCTGTTTAAAGCTCTGCGCCCAGGCAAAGGCATTAACCGGGCTTATCGCTTCAGGAGCTTCGTCTATCGATAAACTGGTTTGTTTTACTGGCGCCATTATCCGATGTCCTTTTGCTTGAATCGGCTTAAATATGTCAAACGCTGTATAGAATTCAATAGTATAAAAGATAATTATAGACCTTCCGCTCCTTAACTCAAAGCGCAAAATAAGGTTATGAACGGGAAAAAAATCGAAAAACTGCTGAGCGCCCACGTTGATGCCGAACTTTGCGACAGGTTTTTGCAGCAGGCAGCCACTCGCTGCATCGTCAAAAAGCGTGCACTCGCCGCCGCTGTTAAACTCTGGTCCGAACTGCCCGCCGAGATTCAGGCCCGCCTTTTAGACCGTTCTATTGAAGAGAGCGCCTTTGTGGAGCTTGTCCACCATGTTGTGGATGAACGCATCAAACTTCAGATGCCGCAAAAGCAATCCCCTCAGCCGGCCTCAAAAAACCCCCGCCGACAGCTTCACGATGCAATCGCCCAAATCAAGGAAATGGTCGAAATTGAACGCCAGCAGCCAGGCACTATTTACCGCGTCCTTGACTCAGGCGAGCAGAAGGTCCTCGACGAGTTCCGCAAGCTCGTCGGCCCCAAAGAACGAAAAAAAACCCGTTCCGCTTAATAAGCAAACAATACGCAGAAACAGCGCCGGAAAATGCTCGACAAACTCCACGAAATGGCGGAACCGAAACCCGCAAAAATCCCGCTCCGCTTAAAAAATCACCCCCAAAAAAAAATCCCGAAGCGATTAAAAAGCAAACAATATGCGGAATGCAACCTCCTAAATCCTCTCCGAATGGGCGGTACTGGACTCGAACCAGTGGCCTCCAGCGTGTCGAGCTGGCGCTCTAACCAACTGAGCTAACCGCCCCAAAGGTCGGAGGGTATTATTACCATCCTGGCATAATAAGACAAGGACTTTTTAAGGAGGGTGGCGCTTTGAGTTCATCGGAAAGGCGAGGATTTTTCGGGGGCGTTTTCCCAATGCGGCGGGTTGGTAATCGAGTGGTTTGGCCTTTAGAAGATTAGTAATCGGCAGGGGTTAAGAATCGGGTAGTTCGGATTTGAGTCCTTCGACTGCGCTCAGGATGACCCCCCTTCGACAAGCTCCCCGGCCTATGATCTGCTGGGGCAAGCAAAGCATCAATCTCGGATTTCTGATTTGAGACGGCGGGTCATCAGGTCTTTAATCGCGTCCTGGACGGATTTATTTTTGAAGATACAATCGTAAACGGCCTGTGTAATCGGCATTTCGACGTTGTATTTGGGGAGCAGGCCTTCGACGACGGCCTTACAGGTGGTGATACCCTCGATGACGGATTCGGTGGCGGATTTTGCCTTGAGTGGGGATTGGCCTTTGCCGATGCGCTCGCCGAAGGAGCGGTTTCTGCCTTTTGGAGAAATGCAGGTTGTAACGAGGTCGCCGAGGCCGGTGAGGCCCGCGAATGTCTGCGGGGTAGCTCCCATAGCCGCACCGAGGCGGCTTATCTCGGCCAGGCCCCTGCATAACAGCGCGGCCTTGGCGTTGTCGCCCGCGCCGATGCCGTCGATGATACCGGCGGCGATAGCGATGATATTTTTCACGGCGCCGGCCAGTTCGACGCCGACGATATCGGTATTGGTATAGATTCGAAGCCAGGGGGTGCTGAGCGTATGCTGGATTTTTTGGGCGAGCGACTCGTCGGCGGAGGCGACGCAGGCGGTGGCGGGCAGTTTCCTTGCAAGCTCATCGGCGATTGTCGGGCCTGACAGCGCAGCCAAAGGCGGGAGTTT
Source organism: Planctomycetota bacterium (assembly GCA_043811995.1). Lineage (GTDB taxonomy): Bacteria > Planctomycetota > Phycisphaerae > Sedimentisphaerales > Anaerobacaceae > Fen-1362. The sequence goes on along the minus strand of JBDRMP010000042.1, from coordinate 1,836 downwards.
TTCTTCGGCGAGACAATCGGCGATAATCTGCGTGGGGCAAAGGAGGGTTTTATTTTCGATACCCTTGGCGACTGAACAGATTGGGATTTTCGGGGGCGTGAATTTTTTGAGGCGGGTCCAGATGCTTCTCATAAATTGACAGGGGACAGCCGAGATAATCAGGTCGGCGCCGGTCATAATGCGTTCGTCCCTCGGCTCGAAGCAGACGGCCTGGGGGAGCTTGTGGCCTGGGAGGAACCTGACGTTTTCGCGGCTGTGTTCGATTTCCAAAAGCTGCTTTGGGTCAAAGCCCCACATTTGCACGGGGACGTTTTGCTCGGCCAGCAACATCGCCATCGCTGAGCCCATCGCGCCATCGCCGATTATGGAAATGTTTTTGAACATCGGGGCATATTAGAATGATTGAAAGGCGTGAATGCAAGAACTGTCTATAAGGCAGAAGACAGGAGGGGAGAATTACGAAGGTAAAGCGGCGGGAGCATTTTCTTTTGGAAAAGTCAAAAAAATTCGACGACTGTCCCATATTATTTCCGATATCAAATCGAGCATCGGCTACTCATACGATATAGGCAATCGGCTGAAACGTTTAACTAATACTGTTGCCGGCGGGGAGACGGCTGATTTCAATTACGCCGATTACGACAAGGTTGATAACCGGCTGTCGATGAAGCAGGGCGACGCCAACACACAAGGGCATTACTATGACAATCTTTACCAGCTTATCTACGTAGATTACAATGACGGCAATACGACCAACTATTATTACGATGCGCTGGGTAACAGGACACAGGTGACAAACGGCAGTGAAATAACATACGAAAGCAATAAGCTCAATCAGTACGTTGAGGTCAACAACGTCAATTTCATATACGATAAAAATGGCAACCTCACTTATGACGGTAGGGAAGGTTACATTTATGATTGTGAGAATCGTTTGACGGGATTGATGACAGGCCACAACGTGAGTTATAAATATGACTTTGCAGGAAGAAGAGTTCTAAAGAGCAGGTTTAATCCGCAGCCGCCTACAGTTACAAAATATACTTACGATGGTGAACAGATTATTGCTGATTATAATGACACAAATGTCCTCCAGCGCAAATACGTTTACGGCCCTGAGATTGACGAGCCGATTTGTATGATAGATGTTCAAAACGGCAATGCCATTTATTATTACCACTATGATGGGCTCGGCTCGGTAGTGGCTTTGTCAGATGTCAATGCGCAGATTGTCGAAACGTACAGTTATGATGTATTTGGCAAGCCCGAAATACGAAATACGAACGACGAAATACTAACGACGAGTTCTTACGGCAATCGCTTTATGTTCACAGGCAGGGAGTATGACTCAGAGACGGGAAATTATTACTATCGCGCCAGATACTATTCGCCGACGCTTGGCCGATTCCTGCAAACCGACCCGATTGGATACGCGGGTGGGTTGAATCTTTACACATATTGCGGAAATAATCCTCTGAATTGGATAGACCCTTGGGGATTATTCAGATTTGGACGTCGGGATCTAAAGGGCTCTTTACCGTATTCACGATATTATATTACACCATTGTTTATATTTGGTGACATGCTAAATGTCAGATATTATCATGAGGCAGGCTTTTATCAGGACGGTTCAGGAGATTATGCTACTTATGGAACCGTTTCTGAACATTACGATGATGGATATGACCTTAGTCCTTTAGTAACTATCTCAAAACGCATAATTTAGCCGATAACATCTGTGTAAGCTTATTGAAAGGATACGCAGATGAGAAAAAAACGTAACGTAAAGCCGTTGCCAACGATTTGGCACGTGCCGGAAGAACTGTGGAATACCAT
>JBDRMP010000041.1:0-4877 GCA_043811995.1 Planctomycetota bacterium | reverse complement strand
TTTTGTCCTGACAACAAGCCAGGATTTTGATGCTCTCGACAAACACACTCTCTTCACTTGCATTTTGCGCTTGTCTCGAACAACATCAAACAAGCACTACATTTTGACTTTCACCATTTCACCTTGTGCCTGTTCAACGCGAATCGAATACTGACGCAACGGATACTCTTCTTCTTTTTTTTGTTTCGACCCTCCTCACGAGAGAGCCGCCACCTAACTAAATTACTAAAATTTACAAACACACGATTTTGTTTTACACTCTCTCTTTTTTGCCTATACTTACTCCTTTCTGCGTGTAATCGACTAAAATACTCTATAATCAATTGCAACGCCATTAATAAGACGTTTTGTTCCTTGTATCTGCTCCATACTTAACCATCTTTTACAATCGGGCAACGGTACCCATATCCTCATACTCCGCCGGAATTAATACGTGGCGAATGTGAGTTTTAGGATTGATTACGAACTCTGAGGCTAAGTCCACCATGGCCCGCCCCATTTCATCCCAATTGACTACCATCGTGGAAATTGGCTCAAAGCCCATCGCGCCGGAGATTCTGTGCTGGCCATCATATCCAATAACGCTCATATCCTGGGGTACTTTGAGACCATGTTCCCGCAAGACTGCACGCAAAACATGGGCAATCAGGTCATTGCCCGCAACAACAGCCGTAGGCATAGGTTTCAAAGCTATGACACGTTCGGCGAGTTCTCTCAAATCAGTCAGCACTTCTTCATGCGTGCTTGGCGTATAATCATTTCTCGAGCAGTTCTTGGTGACAACCAGGCCATCGTAACTCAGGCCTGCATTATTCATACCTATCGTATAGCCGTTTTGACGCTGGTGTAAATTGTAGGTGCGCTGTGGATAGTCCTCGTGGCGGCATACAAACGCAATGCGTTTGTGCCCTAATTCAGCAAGAATTTCAACTGCTCTTGATGTAGCGCCAATATTATCGCTGTTAACAGTACTCCAGTTTGAACCAGGTATATAGTTGTCGCCCATCACAACCGGTATCTCGAATCCACGCAAGGCCTCATAAGTATTGGGTATGATGCGTCCGAAAACCAGTATGACGCTTGCCTTATCTCGTGGAAAACGGCATAAATCATTAGCCGACCGAACCGTATAAAAGCCTGAATACTGTCCTCTGTCCTGCAGCGAATTGCTAACCGAGGAAAAAATCGCATTGTAGTTCCAAAGCCCCTCAAAGCATGTAAGACTAAATATCTTTTTACCTGATACCCTAACGCTCATTTTAAGGAGAATGCTGTCCTTCTCTTCTTTGCTGAGATATCCTTTGCTGAAGCAGTAATTAAGAATACGAGTGGCAGTGGCCAAAGATGTTGTTCCACGGCCATAATGCCCATTGAGAGTTCTCGAAACTGTTGCGGAAGAAACAGATAATTTTTTCGCAACATCTCTTACTTTCAACTTTGCTTCCACCGGCATCGTCATTCTCCTATAATAACCGCCTTCTATGACTCGGATACCTATTATAGCATACTAACACGAGCTCGTTTACTTGTCAATAGCAATTTTATGAAATATTTGTAAAATATTTATAAATGTTACCGATTAAAAAATAAATATACTACAAGATTTGACTGCATATAAAATACTATAACCTATTGTCTTAAAAGTACTTATGTTTGTTATCGTAGTCATATAGTAGCGTCAAAAATGTTTACTGATTTTAATAAACATATTTTATTTATATTGACATTCTGCAACTTGAGCCCCATAATATGCTTCGATGCGCAACAATTACAACTATATGCAAAACCGAATGGAGGCAGAATGCCAACTTGTTCTTCGCAGCCAAAGGTAACAAGACTTAATAATGGTAAACCAATCATAAGCCCTAACTCAAATTGGTGGGAAAGTGGCGCAACATTCAATCCTGCGGCGCAGCATTGTAACAGGACTAAGGATTAAGGTCTAACAGCCAGGTGTCTGTAAAAACCGCAAGGTCTTTATAATCCGTTATACCGTCACCATAGGGCAGCGGTGCGATGTCAACAGATAGCTCTTCCTGCAGCCAGTATTGGGCCAGTTTGCAGAAATCTTCGAAAGATACATTCCCGTCGCCGTTTAAGTCGCCTGAAACCGTCACTAAATACCACATCGTTTCGTATGTCGGCGATATCTCGATAATTGTCTGCTCATTTTCTATACGCGTTGGCACGGTGTAACTTATCGTCCCGTCCGGCGACAGGGCATAGCACGTCAGCCCTTTGTATGGGAATTTTATTGTTGCCTGGACCGGCTCAATCAGGACCGGCGCATATCCCCAGTTCGTGCCTACGGTCGTGCGGTCGGGAGAGAATATCATACCGGTGTTTTCGCTCCGCCCGCAGGCCGTTATGAGAAATTTTCGCTTTTGAGGCAGCAAAATTTTTGTGTAATCGGGCTCCAGAGTTGTTATGGTTATTGCCGCGTAATTCGGCTCGTTGACCTCTATTATGCCGCTGCTGGCTGTCGTGAAATTTTCTTTATGACCAACGTAAACTCTTGCTGAATCCCCGATTGCGGTATAAATGCCTTTGCCGTTGCCGTCTATTTGCCAGTCAAGCATCGTCTTGTCCGAATAGTTCTGCGAATCAATGACGTTTGTATCGAAAAGGGTATTGACGATTCGATTATTAAGCAGGTCTGCACGAATAATGCCTGAGTCGCGTGTAAGCACGCCAAACATATCGCTGTTATAAGTCATATACAGCGTCGCCAGGGCAGGCAGAGGGTCGCAAGGGTCCGTTAAACCGATATGAGAATAGGTGTTGCCGACCGGCCCGATTCCGTCATAGCGAAAGATACTCGCTCCCGCCCGAACAAATCCCCACTTGGCGGGATTATGAAGGATATCAAAGAAGCCGTTGAGGAAGTTATCATTCCAGTCGTCCCTGCTGTGGGTGTAAGCATAAAGCCATATACCGTCCCAGTCCTGTGCGGCCGCAAATGATGCCATCATCGGAACACATTCCGCCTGGCTGTCTAATGGGGCGGAATGATTATACTCGGTAACGGTGAACGGTTTGCCGGCGTAACTGTCGCTCTTGCCGAGCCGGTCGCCCGCCAGCCCGAACAAAGTCGCCTCGTTGATATAGTCGGTCATCGGCTTTTGCTCGATATACCAGTTGGCGGGGTCCCAGGGCGTGCCCGGAAACCTCGGATGCTGCCAGTAGGAGTGGCCGTCGATAAAATCCATATCGCTTTGTGTATACAGCCCAAGCGGCCCGAATACAATCGTGCCCGTCACAAGTGCATCGCAGCCAAGGTCGTTCTTGATGTAGCTACGCATATCGTCGAAATAGGCCTTTTCCGTCTCCGCCAGGAATCGCAGCTCGTCGATTCTCCGCTCTTCGACTGCCGTATCGACAAATAAACGAACTGTGCCGGTCTCGATGAACTCATCCTCCATAAGGCCCGTCTGGCCGCCTGTGCGAAGCTGCGGGTTTCTCAAATAAAACGTTGTTGTGTCCCCGCCGCCGAAACTGAATGTTACGCGACCGTTGTCGTCGTCGGCCGTAGCCGTAAAAGTATAAGTAAACGTCTGCCAGTCGGTCGTTAAATTCGCCGTCCCATACAGGCCTAAACCGCTCCAGGGGTCATGATGCTGCATAACGTTAAGTGATATTGAACGCGGTTGTTCGGCTGCCGCCTCGAAGCTCAAGGTATAAAATTGTCCTTCTACGATTTGCAGGTTGCTCTGTCTTATCTGCAAATGCCAGCCAGAATCGTCTGTGATGTTTATTGTAAGTTTTGCGCCCGTTTGCGATTGATATGTTCCCAACTCGAAATTGGCGTCGCATCCCTCGTGCTCTTCTAAATACCATTTATCATTGGGGTCGATATTCGGGTTGATAAAATTGTCCACAAAGCTTGTCAGGACGTTTTCACCTAATGGCTCAACGTTCGCATTCCACACATCCCGTAACCCGTTCGTATCTCCGTATTCGTCTCCGAGCCAGTCGTTATACTGTTGTTGCAGAATGTCCGCGTAGTATGTCGGCAGGGTGCGCAGTTTCTCCGGCCCATCCCACATAAAAAAACTGTCCTCGTTGGTAATCTCCACAAAAGCTATCGCGGGGTCGTCGGCAACGCGTATGCCCCGGTAAGGATTCACGTGGTCCAGCATTTGTTGGGCGTAGCTTTTTTGGGCGTTTATCAGCGCAGGCGTGAAAATACCCACAATTTTGTCGTAATCCGTGTTCGGCGTGGGCAGGCCAAGATACTGGCTGTGCGCTCGGCCGATGTGCAGGTTCAGGTTTATGTAAATGCCTCTTTCTGCCAGCTCGTTTATGTAATAATCCAGCCGGTCCAGCGCCTCTGGATATATGGTCTGCCCATTCGTCGGATTCCAGATGCCGCTCGGGTAATTTAGTGTGTCTGTATGATGGCAGCGAACGGAGTTTATTCCTGCCGACGCAAGCCGTTCCGCCGATACCTCTGCGTCTGCGTGGCTTGGGAAATTACCCCCGAAGCTGAAATTAACGCCCCAGAATTTGATGCGTTGCCCGCCTCTTGTAAAATGGTCGCCCGTTGCCGCGATTCGGTTGTAAAAAGCATCGGCTCCAATCGGCTCATTTTGCACTGCTATAAGTGAATTGGCGTCCTGTTGGGCGGGTATTACAAACGGCACCATATCAGCCGAACAGATTGAACAGATAAGAATGGAAAGAAAAAAGAGAATCGAAAAATAATATGTTTTCATTGCGCATCACCCCTTGGACTGGTGGTTGAAACACCGGCAGACGTCAAATATACATTATAGGGGATTAGCCCTTGCCTGTCAAGCACCCCCGGGAGGAACTTAGTGTAAGTAATTGTGTGTAAGTTAGGGTGAAGGTATGGTTGTCATCCGGCTGGAGCGAAG
>JBDRMP010000040.1:0-40592 GCA_043811995.1 Planctomycetota bacterium | reverse complement strand
GACAGCGAGTGGCGCGCAGGGGGTCAAATTTGGCGGGGGATTTCGGTGTCCGGTCGGAGGATAAAATCAGGGATGCAGGCGGCCGGCCCCGTACGAAATTTGCACGGCCCTGCTGACTACAATGGAAGAGGCGGCGGCGGGATATTAAAAAAGAGGGCGGCGTGAATTACGGGCGAGAAAGCACGAAGGACACGAAGAAATGAAGATGGGAAATGAACCACGAATTAACACGAAGGAAACGGATTAAGGACATAATCGGGATAGTATTCTTCGCGGATCGGGACGCAGCGAGATGGTTTCAACCACAGATTACCCCCGAAAAATCTAAAAGATTTTCGGGGACAAAAGTCCTGGAAATTCTTTGAATTTCTCAGGGCACAGATTAACACGGATAAAACTTAATGATGAAGAACGGAATGGAAGCTGAACTTTGTGGATAATACCGAAAAACTTGCGCAGCGCAGCGAAGTCCCGGCCTCCGGGGCGAAGCGCAGCGGAGTCCAGGTTTGGAGAGTACTGTCTCTCTGCACGGGTTACGGAGGGTTTGAACTGGCCCTCAAGCGAGTGTTCGGCGATGAGGATACATAGACGAATGTTCAGATTTTGTAATCAATTCAAAATTGGAAAGAATATTATGTGTTTTGTCATTATCTTTGTGGTGTATATCGTGCCCTTCGGGGATTTCGCCATTTACCGATTGCCAAATATCGCGATGCAAATAATCACGATTGCCATTTGTGCAGCCATAATAACCATTCTTGCGAAGAGTGTATTTTCTTCCCTCAAAAAAAATAAAAGGGAGTGGTTGTTTTTGTCGCATGATGAGGTTGCGACGGGAAAATCGCATATAAATGGTTTGCCTGCTAACGCCAAAAGCTTCTCCAATCTGCGACAAGCTGTATCCTTTTTGATACAGGTCATACATTGCTTTCGTAACTTTAATATCTGGTTTGCAACTCATAACCATAATTTACTGGAACGGTTGACAAATGTCAACTAAAAAAAATGGCTTGGATGTATTTACCTCAATTTCTTTGTGTTCAGGATACGAGGGATTCGGGCTTGGACTTAGGCGAGCAATCCCAAATATTAGAACAATCTGCTACGTGGAGAGGGAAGCATTCGCAGCAGCGAACTTGGTTGCAAAGATTAAAGAAGGTGCATTGGATGACGCTCCTGTCTGGGATGACATTGCAACCTTTGACCCCATGCCTTTTAAGGGAATGGTGCATATTATTCATGGGGGATACCCTTGTCAGGGATTTTCCGTTGCAGGAAGGCGCCTCGGAATCAAAGACCCTCGATGGCTTTGGCCGTATATTGAAAGAATCATTCAATCAATTAGACCTATTTACTGCTTCTTCGAGAACGTTGAAGGACACCTTACGCTTGGATTCCCCGAAGTTTATAGAAGCCTACGACTTATGGGCTATACGGTTGAGGCTGGATTGTTTACAGCGTCAGAAGTCGGCGCACCGCACAGGAGAAAACGGCTGTTCTTCGTGGCTTACGCCGGAGGCGAACAATCAGGAGGACTATCAGGTCGTCAACGGCAGGAAAATCCCGCGATTAGGACAACAGGTAACTCAGATATGCTGGCCGACGCCGCACTTGCCGACTCAACACGCAAGCGACAATTCACAAACGACGTATCTGGACAGGGCAATAAATTTATTCCCGATCCCGGCGCAGAGGGATTACAGGATGCCGAACGGGCCGAACCACAAATTAAAAGGCAGGCCGCATTTAGACCAACTGCCGAATTTCGTGGATGGCCTGCCGGACCCGGACAGGAACAATACGAATGGGAAGAACCGAGAGTTGTGGATGACACCGCAAAGCGAGCAATGCGGACAAAGCTCAAGCACGAGCGACAGGACAAAAAACAAAACAACTCACTTGCAGGGCCAGATACATCACGAATTAAAACAGAAGGGCAAGCTAAATCCGGACTGGGTGGAGCAGTTGATGGGCCTTCCAGCAGGGTGGACAGATTGCGGCTGCTCGGAAACGGCATTGTGCCGCAGCAGGCGGAATATGCGATAAGGACTTTACTGGCGAAGGTATGAGTAACGGGTAACGAGTATTCGAGAATATGAGTTTGCCTATAAATGAAATTGTTGTTGGCGACTGCCGCGAGGTAATGCGACTATGGCCGGATGATTCAATCGACTGCTGCATTACCAGCCCGCCTTACTGGGGCCTGCGCGATTACAAGATTCAGCCGGTAATATGGCCGGCTGAAATCGCAGTCCCGGCGTCGGTTGATTTTCATAAGAAAATCTGCCGGGGCAAGATTCAGCCGTGCGAGCATGAATGGAGAATACGAATTTCTACAGCAAAAGGTCAATTTTATGTCGCAAATTCCACAAGCACTTTAACTACAGGAACAACACAAAAGCGGAAAGAAGAAGTCCAAGAAATTATTGGGATGAATACAAAAATACAAACCTTCTTTTGCCACAAGTGCGGCGCGTGGCTCGGTTCGCTCGGATTGGAACCCTCCATCGAGTTATACGTTCGGCATATCGTAGAGGTCTTTCGAGAGGTCAGGCGTGTTCTGAAGCCCTGGGGGACTCTGTGGCTGAATATCGGGGACAGCTATGCGAGTGGCAAGGGGACATGTTTTAATCCGGGCGGCGGAGAATCATCACTTGGTAAAGAACGAAAGGAGAAAGGAACGCATCCATTAAACCGGGGCAATAAATCCACGCTTGCCGCGGACAATCTCAAGCCCAAGGACCTGTGCATGATACCCGCCCGCGTGGCCCTGGCATTGCAGGCGGACGGCTGGTGGCTGAGGCAGGATATTATATGGTCGAAGCCCAATCCGATGCCGGAAAGCTGCAGGGACAGGTGCACGAAATCGCACGAATACCTTTTCCTGCTAACGAAGAGTGCGAAATACTTTTACGATCAGGAGGCGATAAAAGAGGAGACGGCTGGCACGGCACACGAGAGAGGGGATGGAGTAAACCCGAAATGTAAAATGCCGGGTGCTAATTCGAGGATTTACATAGACAGGGATCCGGCCCATGCATCGAGGGCAATAAAATCCAGACAAAACGAATCCTTTTCGGCTGCCGTTAAGAGTTTGGTTTCATCGCGCAATCGACGTTCGGTCTGGACTATTACTACACAGCCGACACCTGAGGCGCATTTCGCCACGTTCCCGGAGAAATTAGTCGAGCCGTGCATTATGGCGGGGACTTCGGAGAAGGGCTGCCCTAAATGCGGCAGGCCGAGAGAGAGAATAGTGGATATAAAAACAAATACAGTTCAAAGAACCGCTGCAGGAAAACATGAGGGCGAATATCAGAGAGGCAGAGTTACTCCTCGTAATGCGCCCGAGGGTGATTTTCACGACTTGGGAACGATAGAATGCAAAACAATCGGCTGGATGAAATGCCCTTGCATTTCACCCCCAGCGGAGAGATTCGACGCTTCGGAGAATCTGCAGGGGGCGGAAGACAAAAAATATGAACCCTGTATCGTCTTGGACCCGTTCATCGGCTCCGGCACTACGGGCAAGGTCGCCTTGCGATTAGGGCGGAACTTCGTAGGCATTGAAATCAGCGAACGATACGTTCACGACATTGCGAACTGGCATATCAGGGAGCAATTAACGGGCGTAACGGTCGCCGAACAGAGGAAGGGACAAAAGGCGCTGTTTGTATGAGTATCGGAATCGTTGAAAGGCAGTTGGGGTTTAGTGATTTGCTCTTGAATCCGAGCGTACCTGTCCCGGATGAAAGGCGGCTGAAGAAACAGGCGGTCGCCGTATTCAATCGTCTCAATAACAGGGCGATGCCGAGGGTATCGAACGTGGAACTGGCGGAAATGGCGATGCAGTATAACGCCCGAATATGGGAAATAAGGCGGTGGCTCGAGCCCCAGGGCTGGACGGTCGTAAGAGAGAGAAATGAAAACGGACTGAATTATTATCATTTGGAAAGGAGTTAAATTATGGCAGACGCGAAGCAAAGAAAAGAGTTGAGAATGATGTTATTAACGGACATTATTCCGAACGGGGGCAATCACAGGATTGTCGACGACAAGAGCGAAAAGTTCGCCGAATTAGTCGAGAGCATCAGGGGCGGGGGGATCAGGGTGCCGCTTCTGGCGAAGACCTTGGCCGACGGCAAGGCCGTCCTTGTCTGGGGACACAGGCGATTATTAGCCGCGGCGAGGGCCGGCCTGGAGCAGGTGCCTGTAATCGTCTGCCAGGGCTATACCGACGGCGAAATGGCGGATATGGCCTTAGTCGAGAACAAGTACCGTGAGGACCCGACGGTAATGGAGGAGGCGGTTGCCATAGCGGACCTGATCACCAAAGAGAACGCCGATATAGTAGCGGCACGCTTAGGCAGGCCGGCGTATTACGTTAGAATGTGCGCAAACGTGTTCGAGAACCTCGAAAAATGCTGGCGAAGCGAAGCGGAGTCCCGGGAACCGGGACGGGACGAAACGGAACACTGCGGTTACCCCGACTGGACTATCGCCCATTACGCGGTAATCGCCCGGCTGCCGGCGGGCGTGCAGATCGACCTGTTCGAGAACCGCTACCAGATCGACATCGATATCTCCGTCAGGGCCCTGCAAAAGATAGTGGATGGCCTGACGCTGAAACTGTCGGCTGCGTTATGGTCATTGGGCGATGACTCTTTGGAGGTCGAGGGCGCTGTCGCGTGCGCCGGCTGTCCGAAGAGGATGAACGCCCGGCCTTTGTTATGGCACGAGAACGAGAAGAAGGCGACCGTTAAAAACGACCGCTGCCTGGATGCGAAATGCTTCCGTGATAAGAAAATCGCGTATCTCGTCCGGCTGCACGAGGAACTCAAAAAAGAGCACCCCAATCCGGTCTTAATATCGGAGGATGGTATCACGAACGAGGACTTCAATAAATTCGACGCAGAATACGCGGGCAATTTCGAGAAGGGGACTAAGGATGGCGAGGGCTGCGTGCCTGCACTTGTCATACACGGCAAAGATGAGGGCAAGGTCCGCTGGATAAAACTCCCTGTATCCCACGTGGTGCAGGGTTTGCCCTGTACCCCACGTGGTACAGGGGGCAAGACGGGCGGCAAGACGCTCGAGGAGAAGCGGGCGCTATTGGAAAAGAAGCGCTGGTCGCATGTCGCGGCGAAGACGGCGCAATTAGTCGGCGAGGCACCGATTATAAAACTCTCGGAGGATATGCTCAGTCATTCGCTGTTCGCATACAGCAAAATAATGTCGCTCTCGCTTGCCTTCGGGGTGACGGGCGAGCGGGAAACGGACAAATGGGAGGCGTTAAAAACGCTCTCCGAGTTCGACCCCAACCAGTTATTGGAGGGGCTGTGGCTCGATATAAGGCAGCGGATATCCGGCACGCTGAATTACGCCGGGCCGGTTACGCAGATACCGGATGAGTTCATCGAGGGCGCCCGGTCGGCGGCCTCGCTGATTAACGCGGATATCGATGAGTTGTTAGCCGAGGCGAAATTAGAGTACCCGGAGCCGAAATCGTGGCGTAACGAAACGAAGCGTAGCGAATCGTAGCCCCGGCAGCAGTGATTTCGCGTTTCGCGGAATCAGCCGGGAAAAAAACAAAGAATGATAGGACAATGATGCTTGAAATCCTTGGACTGATTGTGACTGTATTGGCGGTGGCGGGCGTTCTTTTGAATAACCGGCTCTCGCGGTCGTGCTTTTGTCTGTGGTGGGTGTCGAACCTTATCAGTGCGGGAATACACTGCTCGACGGGGCCGTGGATGCTGGTCGTCCGGGCCGTTATCTTCTTCATTCTCGCTGTCGAGGGCTGGATTATGTGGAAACGAAAGGCAGGTGAAAAATGACGAAGCGAAGCGACCCTCAGAAATCTCGAAGAGATTTCGAGGACTCAGTCCCGGCTTCCGGGGCGATGAAGCGTGAAACGTGAAGCGTATTTCGTCGTTCGTCGGTCGTATTTCGTTGTTCGGAATACGAGATACGAGATACGAAATACGAGAATTAGGAGAACAAAAATGCGAAACGTAACGGAGTACAACGGAGTCCTGGGAACCAGGGTGAAGTCCCGTGAAGCGGGGAGAAAGTTAGTTTTGGTAATGTGTTTTATACTGCTCGTTGCAGCACAGGCGGGTGCGAAAACTTATGGCGACCCGAACAATCCGGTATTCTCTATCATCTTCGACATAAACGAAGGGGACAGAATCGGCCACGAAGTCCTTGTGATTGACGAGGACAATAAGGAGTTTGGCGGTTCTCCGCCGGTAATAACATTTCTCCCACCTATCCCGAACTACTGGACAATGAGCAGCTTTGTTGCTGTTGACCCGAACAGGGCTTTAGGAAGGTATAACTGGCTCGCAAAACACGAAATCACAGACGTTAATTATGCCCTTGTTTTGAGCGGCTGGATTGATATGCGGCCTGGTTTACGCGATGCCGGGTTCCACAGGGTGACTTACAAGGTCGTGGATGGGAATAACATCGTCTATGCCGAGGTTGTGGCGATAGTAAAAAACGTGGACCAGCCCGCTATCCTTGTTGGTGGGGACCAGCGGGCGCTGCCGGATTAGGTTTAATCCTTTTACGGAAGGTGAAAAAATGATTAAAAATGCAAAAGTATCAGAAATACAAAAGTGGAAGATTGAAAACTGCTGGTCGATTTGCCCGGAAACTGGCGACGAGGTCAAGCTCGGCAATGGGGTCACGCTCGGCGATGGGGTCAAGCTCGGTAATGGGGTTATGCTCGGCAATGGGGTCACGCTCGGTAATTGGGTTATGCTCGGTAATCGGGTCAAGCTCGGCGATGGGGTCAAGCTCGATATTTCACCGATACAATTTTTTGGCCACGAGAATACATACGAGATAAATTATTTTTCCGCCGGTTACATATCGAGTGGATGTATCATTAAGCCGGTAAAGTGGTGGGAGGAAAATATAAGAAGATGCGCGGAAGAGCATAATTACTCGCCCGCCGATATTGACGAATACGAATGGCGCGTAAAAGTAATTGCCGAATGGATGAAGCGGCACAATTTATATGAACCAAAAGATTGATAGGTGTAGTTTAAGGCAGGTAAAAAATGCGAAGCGTAGCGACCCTCAGAAATCTCGAAGAGATTTCGAGGGCTCAGTCCCGGCTTCCGGGAAGCGAAGCGATTGAACAGGCGAAGTATGAAGAACTAATTAAATGGTTGCGACAACAATATGGCTGAAGTCGGCTTAAGTGGTCGTTATTGGGGTGATTGGGACAAGTCAGGCAATATTGGGTCAGGCAGGTATTCGTTTGTTATATACTCACAGGTCGAAAAGTATTTCTCTATAAATTTAGTCACAGGAGAGCCACAGAAAACACGCTTTGGAGAAACCGCAGACCTTCTCGAAACCGCAAAGCGGCAGGTAGATGAGCTTGAGGCCGAGAACGAACGGCTGAAAAAAGAAGTTAGCTGTGACGGATGTCCTTTTTTGGAAGCTGATGGCAAAATAATCAATCAACATATTGAAAAGAACATCATCTTTGAAAAACAACTTCAAATACAAGATAAGCAGATTGCCGAGTTACAGGCCGAGAACGAACGGCTGAAAAAAGAAAAAGATAACCACTAATTACCCCCGAAAAATCTAAAAGATTTTCGGGGACAAAAGTCCTGGAAATTCTTTGAATTTCTCAGGGCACGAATTAACACGAATTAAAACCTTCGTGATGATTAGTGAAAATTCGTGGTTAAAAAAACATTTTAGGCGAATTTTTTGGAGAAACGATTATGAAGATGTTAATTGCGGTAATGATTTTTGCGTGCCTGCTCGTCGCAGGCGCCGGCTGCACGAGTGAGCAGCAATCGAGCATCGGCGATACGCTCGTTATGCAGCAGAAAATCAGCGCGCACGCGCTGACGCTGAAGGCGGTGTGGGAGAACGATGCCTACGATACGCCGACCAAAATCCAGATGACAAACGACCTTACGGCTCAATGGATGCAGGATGCGGAGCTGGCCTCGGCGGAAGATGTGGGACAGACGCAGCAGTTCGTAAATTTCCTGATTACGGGCATCTCGGCGGCGGGCGGCCAGCTCAATTCACTGTCGATTGGCTCTCTGATTCTGGCGGGAGTTATGACTTTCCTGGCGAAAAAGAAAAAGACATAGCGAACGACGAGAATCGAGAATCAAGTATCAAGAATCGAGGTGAAGCGATGGAGCGCGATATAAGAACGGCAGGAATAGAGCTGCCGTGGATGTATAAGAGAATCAGGCCGCACTTGATGACGGGCGATATAGTTCTTTTCAACGGCAGGGGTGTCATAAGCGACGTTATCGGTTTTTTTACCCGCTCGAAGATGAGCCACGTCGGAATGATCGTTCGGACCAGCTACCAGGTTGACATACTGGAGGCGGACTGGGGCAAGTCGGTAAAGGGCGTGCAGCTCAATCCGTTCGGCGAGAAGTGCCGCGAATACAAAGGCGAGATATTCATCCGGTTCTTGAACTGCGAACGGGATAGATTATGGTTCGAGCAACTTCATAAATTTATCTCCGAGCATCGGGGGACGAGCTACGAGAAGGGGCTGGGCCTGATTCTGGAATTGTTAGGCGCGGCCCTGCGGATCAATCGGCATAACGAGCATAACCTGTTCTGCTCAGAATTACTCGCGTCGATTTTCAAGAGGTGGGGATACCTGCCGCCGAACGTCGCCAGTAATAACTATCAGCCGAAGGACTTCGAGCCGGATAAAAAAGTGGATGTGCTCTTGCGCTCGGCCTCGTTGCTCGCAGGTGAAAGGATATGGCTTAGCCCGCTGCAAGCGATAGTAAGGTAAAGAGCGAAGCCCCGGTACGATACGATTTAGCCGCAGGCGAAATCAGCCGGGGCAGAGGATTACGAAATGAGTATTCAGGATGGCAAATATTGGTCTGAATCGTGGAACCCGGTCAAGACGGCTGACGGTCATTACCACTGCACGAAATGCTCGCCGGGCTGCCTGAACTGCTGGGCGGAGGGAATCAATATCAGGGCGGGCGGCGGGCCCTATGCGGAGCGCAGCGTCCCTCAGAAATCTCAAAGAGATTTCGAGGACTCAGTCCCGGAAATTCTTCGAATTTCACGGGGAGTCCCGGCTTCCGGGGATGACAGGCCGGTGGTTTATGTCTTTGATGAAAAGACCATAAAGAACAAAAAACTTGATGGCCTGGAGCCAAAGACGTTTTTTGTCTGCGACCTGTGCGATTTGTTCCATAAGGATGTCCCCGACTCGATAATTGAACGGGTATTTGAAGAGATTGAGAAATATCAGCGGCACAGGTTTTTACTCCTGACCAAACGCCCTGAAAGAATATCGAACGACGAACGACGAACGACGAACGACGAGAATTTATTCCTCGGCGTCTCGGTCTGCGTGGAATCGGAGAAGTGGAAAATAGATGCGTTGCGGCAGGTATCGGCCGCCCATCGATGGGTTAGTTTCGGGCCGCTGTTGGAGGCGATGGACAGGATCGACTTGGCGGGAATCGACTGGGTAGTAATGGAGGCCGAATCGCTTGGCGGCAGGCCGGGCAGGGAATGCAGCTGGGCGTGGATGCTCTCGATTATCGGCCAGGCGAAGGACCAGGGCGTGCCCGTCTGGGTCAAACAAATCAACTACCGCAACCGGCTGATAAGAGACCTCGACCAGATGCCGAGCGAGCTTTGCGTGCGGGAATTGCCGGAAGAGTTGCAAACGACGAGTATCGAGAATGGGCTTTCACAATGATACCGGGAGAATAGATAACACGCTGCTGAATAATGAGAGGGCCCGATTATGATTAGGGTTTTCCCGAGACGAACCAAAGCGACGCCTGACGATGATGAAGTCCGGGTCGGGGCACCCGGACTATTTGACAGGGGGAAAGGTCAACAAATAGACATATCCTGCACATTTATATGGGATAAACCTGAATGCGAACGGCTTGAAATACTCTGGCGAAAGTCAGGATATAACCCACTGGTTGGTGGACCGGCCTATGGGAGTGAAGGGAATAGTTTTACGCCCGGCAGATATCTCAAAAAAGGTTACGTCATTACAAGTAGGGGATGTCCTCGAAAGTGCGGGTTTTGTCTTGTGCCTCGGCGAGAGGGTAAATTGCGAGAAATTGAGATAACTGATGGCTGGAATGTTCTCGATAATAATCTGCTCGCCTGCACAAAACAGCACATAAATAGGGTGTTCAATATGCTCAAACGCCAGCCAAAACGACCGATATTTTCCGGGGGGCTTGACAGCAGATTATTAAGGCAGGACATAGCGGATAAATTGTTTGAGATAAAAACGGGCCAGTTATTTCTTGCCTATGACGAATCAGATGATTGGGAGCCGCTTGTGACGGCAGCGAGGATATTATTCAGGTCGGGATTTACGCCCGAACAGCATAAAGTATTCGCCTACGTTCTCATCGGTTATCAGGGGGACACAAGGAGTAATGCCGAAAAACGCCTGCAGGCGACGCTTGGTTTGGGGGTAATTCCTTTTGCGATGCTTTATCAGGATGGCGAATACCGGGGAGATATCGAATGGCGGCTATTTCAGAGGAGATGGTGTCGTCCTCAACTTATTTTTAAGCGGGAACCCGCTTTGCGGGGATGAATTATGATTAAGATTCTTGAGCTTATTGCGACTGGTTTTCTGGTGGCTGGGGCGTTGCCGGCGATGATTGAAAGCGGATGGTGCTACTGGCTGTGGCTAATCGGCAATTCGCTCGGCATAGTCACGCACTACAAGACGGGCGGTAAGTGGTTTAGCGTTCGGGATATCGTATTTCTGGGAATAGCGGTATATGGCGTAGCGAAAGCGTAGTCCCCGGCGGCAGTGATTTCGCGTTTCGCGGAATCAGCCGGGGGCGAAAAAGTTAAAGGCAACCACGAAGACATGAAAGGCATAGATAACCACGAATTAGCACGAATTGACACGAATTAACACGGATTAAAACCTTCGTGATGATTAGTGAAAATTCGTGGTTAAAAAGGAATGTTTATGAAGATTTTCGGACATCGAATCATAAAAGAGGCGGAATACCAAAGATTGCGGGCATCGGATGAGGAGCATAAGAAGTTAAGTAGGCGATCGTACGCGGAGATAGAGTACCTGCACCTGCTCTCGGCGGCGGAATTGAAGGGTCTGCTCAATGAGAACATCCGGCTGAGAAGAGAGCTGCACCGAAGAGGAATCTCATTCTGAAATCCTAAATTCTAATTTCTAAATCCGAAGCGGAGTGCAGTGAAGCGGAGTCCCGGGAACCGGGACTAAACACGACGAGTAACGAGAGTGGCCTATCACAATGATTATCGTTGGTATCTTGAGCACTCTGCGGACCCGGTACTGTGGCCCGATACGACGGGAAGGTTCGTGTGCGTATGCTGTGCATGGGGAACTAACAACGGTGAGCTTTCTTCCCCCCATGATTTTAAGAAAAATCAAAGCAGGGGGGACTCCGGTCCGCAAAACGGACCTGCGTGCCCGAAATGCGGATGTGGGACGTTCGAGGACCTGGGCGAACTGTTCGAACTGTACGCCGAGGTCCGAGCTAATAAATACGGAGTCCCGGGAACCGGGGACGAGATTGAGAAGACACACAAAAAAAAGGAAAAGGGACAGCCGGCCGAGCAAGGTTCGGGCCGAGGCCAACAGGCAGCTATGGCTTGATTTGCACGACGATAAAAAACTGGCGCGGGCGTACTGCCTCGGAATCAAGACGGGCAGGGCCTCGCAGAGGGCGGCTATCGAAAAGAAGGACCGCATTATCGCCGAGATGGCCAAACTGATTCGCAGGCAGGATATAGAGGATTACCATATCCGCCGTGCGGCGGCCGTGTGCCGGAACGCCGGATACGAAAAACTCTATCAGGTGCTGCGGATGTACCTTTTTAAGAAGATGTAACCACGGATTACGCAGATTACACGGAAAAGAAATGAACCAGCCGACAATAACGCTGCATTGCGGGGACTGCCTCGAATATATGCGAAGGATGCCGGATAAGAGCGTGGACTTGACGGTTACAAGTCCGCCTTACGATAACCTGCGAACCTACGGCGGACATAGCTGGGACTTCGAGGGTATAGCCAAAGAGTTGTTCAGGATAACTAAAGACGGTGGGGTAGTGGTTTAGGTAATAGGCGACGCGACGGTTGATGGGTCTGAAACCTGCACGAGCGATAGGCAAAAATTGTATTTCAAAGATGTTTGCGGATTTAATGTTCACGATACGATGATTTATGAAAAATGCAATTTCGCTCACCCCGAAAAGAGTCGTTACCACCAAATTTTTGAGTATGTACTTGTTTTGTCGAGGCGACGACCTAAAACCTTCAACCCGTTAAAAGACAAAAAAAATATATGGGCTGGAACTGAGCCATTTGGTGTAAATAATTCGCGCCAAAAAGACGGCACAATGACAGAGCGTCCAAAGAATATTATTAACGAAAATGGTATGCGAGGCAATGTATGGCGGGGGAAAACATCGGGCAACGAAAAGGTGTGTAAGAATATCGAACACCCCGCCACTATGCCCTTATGGTTAGCTAAAGACCATATCATAAGTTGGTCAAATTCAGGTGATACGGTTCTGGATTGCTTTATGGGTTCTGGCACAACGGGTGTTGCGTGCAAGCTCTTGCGCAGGAATTTCATCGGCTGCGAAATAGACAAAAAATACTTTGAGTTAGCAAAGAAACGGATTGATTCGACAGAATGGGGACTGTTCGGATGAAAAAATCTGAATCCTCTGTGGCTGAAAAAGAAAAACAGACCGGCGCAGCGGAGCGCAGCGCAGTCCCGGGAACCGGGACGCAGCGGAGTCCCGCCCCGCCCTGCGGGGCGGGACCGCAGCTGCTCGCCCAGAAGCTGGTCGTTATGGGCCAGAAGGCGGCGGCTGATTTTGTAGGGGTAAAAACCAAGACGATTCAGCGGTGGGACAAGGAGGCCGAGGAGCAGGTCCCGCCTGTAATGCACTACTTTGTGGAGAACAGGAGATACTACTATTACAAAAATTTCCTCGATGAGCTCAAGAAAAAAGAGGGGGTCGGGACAAACGCCCACCGCCTGCGCGAGCAGCAGGCGAACGCCGGTATAAAAGAAAAAAGAGACCTCCTGCTCGATATCGAGCTGAAAAGAGAACAGGGGAAATGGATATCGAGAGAAGAGGACGAACGCAGGCACGTGCAGCAGATTACGGCGGTAAGGAAAGGACATCAGAGGTTCAGCAGAGAGTTAGAGCCGTTTTTGAAGCCCTATCTTCGGGACCCCAAGGACTGGCCGGCAATAAAGGCAATAATGGATAATAAGCTTAGAAATATAGACAGGCGTTTCGCAGACGGACTGAAGAGTTGATTATGACGACCGCATTATGCCCCATATTCAGCGAGAGGGAAAGACGGGCCTTTGAATGGCCGGAATTATTCACGCCGACGGAACTGGCGGACAAGTACCGCCAGTTGCCCGCCAAGTCGCCTTTCGGCGGCAAATATGACTCGTCGCTGACGCCTTACGCGAGAGATCCGCAGGACAATTTTGTGGACCCTGAAGCCAAGTGGATTGATATAGTCGCCGGGGCGCAGATGTTCAAGACGACCACCGAGGAGAATATGCTGGCCTATGTAATAGACCAGGACCCGGCGGACACGGCGATTGTAGTGCCACGCGACGACGACATTAGTTACGCCACCCAGCGGACCAGGGAAATGATACTGCTTAGCCCGCATACGAAAAAACATATCACGGGAAGACCGCTGGACCTGAAGGGTAAAACTTTTCATCTTGATAATATGGATATATTCTTCCTGATATCGGGAAGCGCGGCCTCGCTGGCTGAAAAATCGATAAAATATATTTTTTTAAGAGAGCCGAACAAATTTCCGCCTTTTGCCGGGCGCGAGCCGGGCCCGATAGAGCTTGCCGAGAAAAGAACAATCACGTACGGGGACTGCAAAATAGTTATGAGCTGCACGCCGGAGCTGGAGAGCAGCCCGGCGGACAGGTTTTTCGAGAAATCCAATAAGAACCGGCTATATCTGCCGTGCCCGCACTGCGGCGAATACAGGAGATGGCGGTTCGAGCAACTGCGGCTGCCCAAGGATCTTCGAGACCCTGACGAAATCATAAAAGAAAAAGAGGTGTGGTACGAATGCGAGGTGTGCGGGCACAGGATTGACGAATATCTCAAGTCCAAAATAGTGGCCGGCTATAAATGGGCGCCTCTCAACCATGTAGTAATGCCGGATAAAACGCTGCGGTATAGATGCCCGAACTCGAAATGCGGGGCGCTGTACGACCCCGGCCGTATCGAGGAGAGGCATCTGAAATTTTGTGAAAAATGCGAGGAAAAAATCGTTATCAAGACCAAAAGAATATCCGGCTACCAGGCATCGTCGCTGGTAAGCCCTTTCCCGGGCGTGGGGTGGCCGGAGATTATGGCGAAATGGTTCGAGGCGAACACCGAGATGGGCAGGGCGGCGGGCCTGATGATGGACTTTTTCAATAACATAATGGGCGAGACATACAGGGAGTTCGGCAAGCAGATAAGGGCGGCCGACGTAAGGAAGCTCGAAGGATTTTTCCAGAGACAGACGGTGCCGGAAGATGTTGTTATTTTGATTGCCTCGGCTGATTATCATAAACCGAGAGGTTTTGTCAGGATTGATTATCAGATAATGGGCTATGCTCCCGACCCGGCGGGGCCGGGACGGCTTAAAGCGTACGTTATAGATACCGGCTCGGCGCCGAGCTGGGAGGATTACGACAAGAGAGTGCTTGACATAAAATTCCCCTGGGCCGACGGCACCCCGAACGAAAAAACACCGTGGCTTGCCGTTAGCTGCTCGTTCGAGGATGCGGGCTGGTCGCCGGAAGATGTTTATGTCCATTGCCGGAAGCGCCCCGGCGTAACCATACCCATCAAGGGACTTCAGGGGCCGGAACTCAAGCCGCTTCGGTTTTCAGACCTCGATACGGCCACGGAAAGAAGGTATCGGCTGAAACGCTCGCGGCTATGGTACAGGGGAATGCAGCTCATGCTGATTGATACGCATTTTTTCAAGAATATGGTGACACAATGGGCGGAACCTTCTTACGATGAGGACCCGCGGGACCCGGACAAGCTCGTTATCAAGGCCCCGCCGCAAATGCGGATATATGAGGGAATACCAAGCTACTGGGCGACGGAATTTACCAACGAAAAACTTGTGCCGTCAATTAACAAACAGGGCAAAGACCAGTTTGTCTGGAAGCCGATTTATACGGGGGCCGCGACACATGCGCTTGATTTGACGGTGTATAACGCGGCGGCCGCTTATTATAAGGGCGTTCAGTACGCGGCGACGGCGAAGACGAGGCCGAAGAGGGCCTTCAAAAAAAGCGAATTTCTCAATGACCTGCCGAAACTAATGTGAAGAGTGATACTGGATACTCGATACTGGATGCTCGAGGGACGAGAATCGAGGATCGAGAATCGAATTTATGAGCGGATTCTTAGACGACATTCCGAATATCGACCTTCCCGCCTCGCCCGCTCCGCGGGCGAGGCGGGACAAGCCCGCCACCGCCAAGATTGAGCCGGTTGCGAGGCCGGTAATCTATATGAAGGTCAGATGCCCGTGCTGCAAAAGCACTAACTGCCCGGTAACGAACAGCGCAAACCTGCCGATAAGATATCACAAATGCCGGGAATGTGGATTTAACTTCAAATCAGTCGAGAAATAATCACACATTACACGGAAAAGAATTTCGAGGTCTTTTCTATTTTATATAAATCACGCCCTTGCCGCGATAACGGGCTATTCCCGATAATACAGTCATGGCACTGACATTGTCGGAAGAACTGGCGCTGGTTGAGACGGCGATATCGGACGTCCTGACCAAGGGGCA
Organism: Planctomycetota bacterium; assembly: GCA_043811995.1. Classification (GTDB taxonomy): domain Bacteria; phylum Planctomycetota; class Phycisphaerae; order Sedimentisphaerales; family Anaerobacaceae; genus Fen-1362. The sequence continues at coordinate 24,717 of JBDRMP010000040.1, read as the reverse complement.
GAGTATCCAGATAGGGGACCGAAGCTACAGCAGGGCGGACCTCAAGACGCTGCGGGACTGGCGAATGGATGTAATCAACAGGATAAGCAAATCGGGGACTATGGCAAGAACGGTGGCGGAGTTTTAATTCTGCCATCCCCCATGTTTTGCAAATCAATGGGGGATAAGGAGTTTTAACGCGGATGGGATTTAATTTTACGCAATTCGCAAAAAAGACCAGCGAGACGGTCGATTCGCTCGTAAGTATCGTATCGACGCGGGCGGCGTGCCAGAGGAAGGCGTTTCGCAACGCCTACGAGATACTCGACAGGCACAGGACGCGGACGAAACGCTCGCTCTTCTGGGGGACGGGAGATGCCACTCTCGATGAAAGGTCATTATCGGAACTGCGCGAAATAGCCAGAGACCTGTCTCGCAATAATCCCGTGGCGATCGGGCTATTGCGCACGGAACGCGACAGTGTTATCGGCTCTGGCCCAAAGGTCGAGGCCCGCTCCGATGACATTAGCTGGAACGCGGACACCGAGGCGGCGTACGCAGAGACGATGCTGGACAGGCCGTGCGACGTGACGGGCCGGTTCAACGCGATGCAACTGATGAGAATCGGGTATCTGTCGTATCGAAGGGACGGGGACGCGGCGATTCTGTTCGGCGCCGACGGACTGCAGGGGATAGAGGGCGACCAGATAGGGACGCCCTACGGCAAACAGAGGCCGGACCTGTTCGAGATAGTGAACGGCGTGGCATACAGTAAAAAAACGAGGATGATTCTCGGCTATTATATCGGCCAGCCGAACAAGTGGGGCTATATTCAGCCGGACACCTGGCAGAAGTATCCGGCGGACAAAGTCCATCACATATTCAATCCCGAGCGCATCAGCTTTTCGAGGGGCGAGCCGGTCCTGACGCCCTCGATAAAATATCTCGATTATCTTACCGGCTATATCGACGCCGAATTAGTCGCCGCGAAGGTCAACGCCTGCTTCAGTATGTTCGTGTCGCAGCAGAACGGCGACATACCCGGGGCCTATACGCAGGGTGTGGAATCGACGGGACTAACCGACCAGAACTTCCGCCATGAGAAATTAGAGCCGGGGACAATTATGTACGGCCAGCCGGGCGAGCAGGCGACGGGAATCGGGCAGACCAGGCCGGGCGCGCTGTTCGACCCGTTCATACAGAGAATCCTCACTATAATCGGCCGGCCGCTGTGCATACCGCTTATGCTGATAACGCTGGACTACTCGGGTGCGACCTTTATGAACGCGCGAATAGCATACCAAAAGGCGCAGGAGATGTGGGAGGCCGAGCAGAACATAGTAATCCGGCCGCTCGCCTCGCGGATATGGCTGTGGGGAATAAGAAAACTAATCGACTCCGGCCGCATCAAGGAAATCGAGGGCTGGAACAGGCACGAGGTGTTCTGCAAGCGATGGCCCTACGTCGACCCGTATAAAGAGGCCATCGCGGACGAGCAGCAGCTTAAAAACGCAACGACGACCAGAACGGCCGTCTGCGCAAGGCAGGGGACGGATTTTGCAGATATAGTTGAAAAACTGGCGGAAGAGAAAAAGATGTTAGACGATAGAGAACTGTCGGATGTGACGGCGCAGACGGTGGGAAAGATACAGATAACGAATTGACCCCATGAGATAAAAACTCGTGAGCCGCGGGGTAAAGTAAAAGTGGTTATCTCACGGGGTAAAGGAGCGTGATTATGGACTCGGCAATAGCAGAACAGGACAGAGAAACGACCCCGGAAGCCGGGGCTACATTTCATTCCGCACCGCCCCGCAAGGCGGGACTCCGCTCCGCTCCGTCGAACGCCTGCGTGTTCCGGGAGACGTCAATTATCGGGTTCACAGACGATGAAGGCGCTAATAATCAGCGGTTCAGAATCGTGGCTTATTCCGGCCAGATTATCGTCAACCACTGGTACTGGGGCAATCTCGCCTTCGACCTGCAGGGCATCAAGTTCGACAAGAAAAAGACGCCCATCCTCGAAGAGCACGCAAGGAGCATACGATTAGGGTTCACGACGATGCAGGAGGTGGCCGAGTCGGTTGTGGTGGAGGGAAAGTTCCTGTCGAGCGAGCCGGCACAGAAAATCAGGAAGGACATGGTCGAGGGATTCCCGATGCAGGCCTCGGTCTATAACGTGCCTGCGGTTATCGAACGGGTGGAGCAGGGTGCAAGCGTTATGGTCAACGGCCAGCAATTAGATGGGCCCGGGACGGTCTTTCGCAAATCGACTATATACGAGGTCAGCTTGTGCTGCCTCGGCGCGGATAACGAAACGAGCGGCGAGGTCTTCGACAAAGACCGAGACGTGAAATTCGACTTAATTGAAAGGACTATCGAAATGGAGACAAAAACAAAGCTGACGGCCGAGACATTCGCAGCCGAATACCCGGAGCTGCTCGGCCAGATACAGATGGCCGCGAAGGCCGAGGGCAAAACCGAAGGCGGCAGAGAGGCCCGCGAGCAGTTCGCCGAGTTCGCCAAAAGGTTCGGCAAAGACCCTGCGTTCTGCATCGAGCAGTTCAAGGCGGGCGCTACCCTCGAGGCGGCAATGACGGCCTATACCGCGAAGCTCGAACAGAAGAACGCCGACCTCGCAGAGCAGGCGAAAAAGGCAGCCGAGACGAAGGCGAAGACCGACCCGGCGATAGCGGCGTTCTCGGACGATGCCGGTGCTGAAAACAACAAGGGCAAAGTGGCCGCGACAACCGAAGAGGGCTGGGCAAAAGAGTACGACGAGTCGAAGAAGCTGCAGGAAGAGTTCGGCGGCGACAAGGATGCATATGTCGCCTTCAAGAAGAACGAGGACCGCATCAGGATAAAGAAGAGCGAATAAACGCTTGTGGCCCGCTAAATACCTGCGGGAACAAAAATTTCTCAGGGCAAAATTTTTGAAGGAATTGAAAATGGCAAGCAAAGAAACAGCGCAGCGCAGCGGAGTCTCGGCTTCCGAGGAAAAACAAGTATCACCGCCGCCTCCTCCGCAGCCGAAGATTTCGGAAAAGGAGAAGGTGCCGATGTTCACGATAGCAGGGTCGGACCCGTTCGTAGACGGGGTCGTAAGGCACTATATGAAGGTCAGTAAAGACCCAAGAATCGACCCGGCCGCGAGGCCCTTCGTCCTGAAAATGGACGACCCGGCGGCAGTCGATTGCCTGATGAACTACCGGCAAAGGGCCGCGGGCGCGGGCGATAAGGCACGGGCAGCAATCGCCGATGAGGCGATAAAAAAATTCGGCACCGTAAGATAACCACAGATTACACAGATAGGCCCCGTTAGATGGGCGAAGCGCCATCTCAAGGGATAAACGAGTATCAAGAATCAAGTATCGAGAATTTGAAAGGGATAAACAATGGCGACTTTAGCGGCAGATACCCCGGTGAAAACATCGCTGGGCGAGTTCAGTTCCGTTCCTATACTGGACAATGATATTGTCTATGAAGGGGCGATGGTCGGTGAGGACGGGGCCGGGTACGGCAGGCCCCTTGTGGCGGGCGACAGGTTCCTCGGGCACGCGGTCGAGAAGGTTGACAATACCGGAACAGGGCACGCGGCGGGGGCGAAGAACATACGCCTGCGGTCGGGCCGGTACCGGCTCGAGGCGACGCTCGCATCGGTCCTTATAACCGACGTGGGCCAGCCGGTATACGCCTCGGACGACTCGGTCCTGACGCTTGTCGGGGCGGGTACGAGCGCGAGAAACACCTACGTCGGGCAGGTGATACGATACCTGACCTCGACAACGGCAATAGTAGAGTTCCGGCCGGGCGAGGAAGATGAGTTCGGCAATGTCCGCGAGAGGATCCTCAAATCGGACGACTACACCACGCTCATCACCGACGGCGGAAAAATCATCTACGTCGATACAACTGCCAAGACCATTACACTGGAGACCTTGACGGAGGCGTTAGCCGGCCAGGAGCTCACGATTGTCAACGCGGGCGGCGATGGCCTGGTGCTTATTTCAGTTGACCCCAATAGCGGGGACCTGCTCGCCGGCGGGGCCGGCGTGGCGGCCAACGCGGACGGCCACAAAATCTCTAACACCGCGGCGACGGCCAGGCGCGGCGACTTCATTACGGTCGTCAGTAACGGGACGACCGGCTGGAATATCAAGAACATTCGCGGAACCTGGGCAAGCGAGTAAAAGGCGGCTAATTTGAAATGTGAATAAACGGGTTTCCCAAGGCCGGGCACGGCGGCGGGGACGCAAGAGCAAAAAAAGGTCTGTCGGGACCGATTTTTGTTGCCCGCATGAGTATCGACCTGCCCGCTTCGGGCGCTTTGCCAACGGGCTACGCAGGGCAGGAGATCGAGAAACAAGAATCGAGTATCGAGTATCGAGAATGAAAGGATAGACAAATGGGAGCATCAGGACTGGGTTCAAGGGCGATTATCGGCAAGTTTTATGCCGCGCTCGAGGCGGCGACGGGACAGAGCTGGGTCGGTCGAATCGCCATGATGATGAACAGCGACCAGGAGTCCGAGACGTATAAATGGCTCGGCATGGTCCCGGCGCTGCGGGAATGGATCGGCGGCAGACAGGCAAAAGGCTTCAGGGAAAACGGACTGACCATAACAAACAAAACCTGGGAGGCGACGCTCGAAATCCTCGTTGACTGGATTCGACGCGATAAGACGGGCCAAATCGCCGTCCGTATCTCCGAGCTGGCAAAGAGGGCAATCGAACACGATGCCAAGCTCCTGAGCACGCTTATCGCAAACGGGACGGGCGCAACCAGCGGGCTGTGCTATGATGGCCAGTATTTCTTCGATACGGACCATTCGGAAGGCGATTCAGGCACGCAGTTGAACCTCTTAGCGGCGGCACAGGTTCCTGCTCTGGATGTCACTACGGCGACGGCGCCAACGTCGGCTGAGGCGACCAAGGCCATACTGGGAGTCGTCGCATATATGCTTACCTATAAGGACGACCAGGGCGAGCCGATGAATGATAACGCCAGAGAGTTCCTCGTAATGACGGCGCCAGTGCTCTGGGCGCAGCTTGCCCAGGGCATTATCCAGCCGGTAGTTACCTCGGGCGAGACCAATGCCATAGTCGCCCTGAAGGCGGACGGGTTCAATATCTCCATCGCGGCCAATTCCCGGCTGACCTATACGACACAGTTCGTAACTTTCAGGACGGATGCGCCGGCCAAACCCTTCATCGTTCAGGAAGAGGAGCCGATGAGTGTATCGGCGCTGGCGGAAGGGTCCGAAGAGGAGTTCAAAAACAACAGGCATCTGTACGGCATCAAAAGAATAAGCAACGTCGGGTACGGCTACTGGCAATACGCGGCACACGCGACACTTTCATAGGCACGGGGTTTTGCGTCTGCCTGTCCCCGAGACGCTTACCGGGGATGGGACACCTAAAGGGGGCGAAGGACCGCCCCCTTTCGGCCTGCCCGGCGAAGCGCAAACGAAGACGGGGCGCATAACTCGCCCCGTGAGATAAAAGATGATAACCAGATATTTGGTCAACGAATTTGGACAAGATGAGGTTGGTCCCGTTTTGTGGATTGGTTATCTAACGGGGTAACTGGCTGGAGAAATGAAATGAGAATAGTCAGGATATTAGAGGTAATCAGCTTCATCATCATGCTGTGCTCGACGGTTGTACTGGCCGACGGGCTGGAGAAGGCAGTCGGCGGAAACAGGGTCGGCTACGAGCAGATCTATATATCCCTGCCAGTCTATATCGTCTCGCTGCTGGCGACGGCCGGGTTCATCTGGAAGGTGGCGAAATCCGACAATAAAAAAACCAACGAATTAAAAACACTGCAAAAACAGATGGTGGACAATATCCGGGCGGCGTGCAAGTTCCCGACGGGATGCGAGGACTGCGTTCAAAAAGGAATATGCAAGCTCTATAAGCTGCAGTTCGAGAATAACGAGTAAAAGGAGCGACAAAATGAAACTGAGATACGCGGGTTTAATAACGGTAATAGCGCTATGGTTCGCACTCATGTCGGGACTGGCCAAGGCGGTTGACCTTGAGCCGAACTGCATAGCACAGTGGATGATGAACGACGCCGCCGCGTCTACGGTGGTCGTCGATTCGCAGGGCTTCTCAAACGGAACATCGGTTCGGGACACCTGCGATATGGCAACAGAGGGCAAAGTCGGCGGGGCGATGGTGTTCAACGGGACAAGTGATTATATAGATACCAACAATTCTTTTCAGACGATATGGCAGAATAGTTTCTCGATAAATCTGTGGGTGAAAGTATACGATGGTAGAGGACTGCTTCAGTTTCTATTCTCCGCATATTCATCTGTTCTTCCTGGTAACGAAGTAACTTATTTTATAGGTTCTGACGGAAAAATTGGTGGTGTTTATATTGCAAACGGGCCTTCTCTGGATATAACAGAAAATAATCCGTCTTTCACTGACGGTCAAAATGACTGGAAGATGGTTACTATAATAGTAACACAAATGACTCCCACAATAGCTGCTCTTGTTCTTTATGTAAACGGTTCTTTAAGAGCAGAAGTTAGTGGTGATGTTATTCTCGCTGATTATACTTCCAGTTTGAATCCCTTTATTGGTGCAATGAATGATGACGATACACCAGTATCATTTTTTAAGGGTGCTCTCGACAACGTAATGATTTTCAATAAGGCGCTGTCAACAGACGAGATTGCCTTCCTGTATAACGGCGGGGCGGGGACGGAAGAGCTCAATTACAATAAAAAGGTCTTAATGAGGAAGAATTGAAATGCGGAATGAAATGGAGTCCCGGCTTCCGGGGCGTAACGTAGCGGAATGTAATGAAGTCCTGGGAACCAGGGCGAAGTCCCGCAAGGCGGAGTGCAACGTAGTCCCGGCCCCCAGGGCGGGAAACAAGATTTTGGCTTATGCAACCGTCCTGCTGCTGCTCGCGGGGAACTGCTCGGCGATTACGGGGACTAATATCTCGCCATCAGCGGCAGACAGGGCCAAGTGGGACGCATCTACGAGAACCGCAACTGTCGTTGTTGCGGCTTATGATGCGAGTGATGACTGGAAAAATGCCGCTGATGTTATATGCGACGGCATAGCAGACCAGGATACAATCACCGGCGTGGTTGACTGCAATACCCGTGTTATATTGTCTGACGGAACTTTTCTCATTAACAATATATCGGTAAACAACTACGGCATTTTTATGGACTGCAATAACTGCATTCTTGATATGAGTCCGGGCACCTGGATTATCGTTGATGCCAACGGCGAATCTTACCAACATTGCGACCCCGTAAGGCAGGGAGTAGGCATCGGAGGTCAGGCAAATTACAATGTTACTATCAGGGGCGGTAATATTGATTGCAATTACTATGGAGACGCCACAACCGTCAACAAGGCGGTTATGATGAACGGATATGCCACCGATCCGAATCTCAGCTACAATCTTGTCATTGACGGCGTTCATATGATGAGGGCGAAAGACGAGGGCTGTGCCATCGAATATTCCCACAACGGCGAAATCAAAAACTGCTATGTAAAAGATTGCGGCTGGTCGGGAATTACAATGGCGGATATGGCAAGCGGCTCTGTCCATAATAACTGGGTGGATAATTGTGGTTTAATTGGAGGCAATCCGCCGCTGTCGAAGAATATCTCACTGCTCGGCTGTTCTAATATGGATGTTTATCAGAATTACATTACCAACGCCAAGCAGGGAGGGATAGGTATAAATGCGGCGGCGGCTTATATTCACCCCTCACAAAACATCTCGATTAGGGACAATACAATTACTAACTTCAAGGGGGCTTCCGGTATAAGAAGCACAGCAACCGACAGCAAATATACTCAGGGTCTTGATATAAGCGGTAATGACATAAACACTATGGAATCTCAATCGGGAATCCTGCTGGAATATATTAAGACGTTCAACATCACAAACAATACTATAAGAAACTGTCTTTACTGGCTCTATCTTGGTGCGACTTGTTACAGCGGTAACGTTGAAGGCAATAGGTATACTTCCGGCAAGTTATATGTAACCGGCTCGACATCTACGAAAATCAACAGTTTGAACGTATTTCATATTACTGATATTAAAGAGCTTGATACTGATTTTGTTTATACCCTCAACGCGGGTGAGACGATTCAAACCGCTCATTCTGACATAAATCAATTAGATATTCCAAGAATCGTATCTGTGGCCGCCGTTACTCATACTAATTTTACAGTAATGCAAGTTCAGGTTTATGGTTACGACCAGTTTGGCTCTCTGAAAAGCAATCTGGTTGACCTTCACGCCGGAAATGGTTGGGCCTCTCAAACGGCAGCCGCCTTTTCGGTTATATCTTTTGTTCAGATTTACGCCAGAACCGGAACGGGGTCGGGGGATAGCGTTGTTGTGGGCATCAATAACAAAGTCGCTATTCCCGAAATGTTAATCTCTTCGGCATCCATTCTTAAAGCAAAGCGAAACGGGGCGAATATAGCCGTTCCGACGATTGATACGACTTACAGCTTGCTGACGCTTGCCGCAATATCAGACGATGACGATTTTACTTTCTGGATTAAAAGAGAAAGAAATTGGGCTATTTATCCCTAAAGGAGTTTATATGAAACGTTTAACTTTTATCGCCGCCCTACTTTTGACGGTCGGGGCTGTTTTCTCGGCGGAGATTCAATTCAATTACGATTCAGGGGAAACTCTTTATTTTACTCGTTTTAGTCCGGCAGGATATGTCTTTCTAACTGACGGTTCTGCATTTGAAGAATGGGTTGCCGCTGATAGTTATGACGTGAATATGGCTGAAGTCGGCTTAAGTGGTCGTTATGGGGGTGATTGGGACAAGTCAGGCAATATTGGGTCAGGCAGGTATTCGTTTGTTATATACTCACAGGCGGGAGGCAGTCCGGCAAATGACGATACTAAAATAGGCATTGGCGAGATTAACTGGTCGGGAACGGCAGAGCAGTTCGGACCGACGAAGGCGGAGATGGATGAGGCCTTCGATACAGCGGATGGAAATTTGGTTAATTATCTTGCGCCAATAGATTTGAGAGTTGCTGATAATACTATAGCAATAGCAGCTGCCAGAAATACGCTCCTCGCCGATGGCTCGCTGGCCGATGCGAATCGGGTCGTGGCCGATGCGGCCTTAACAACGCTTGTCGGCGATGCGAATGGTAATATCATCGCTGAGTTCACGGCCTTAGCAACGGTATCGGACTTCGCAGATGCGATATTAGTTGATGGCACGACGAACAAGCTGAAGGTCAATACCAATAACACCGCAGAGATAAACGATGTGGCCATCCTGGCGGCGGTAGCGGCGATAGAGACGGCCGCACTCGACGCAAACGACCTCAACGGGGTTTTTGTCAACCTGCTGCCGACGGGCCTCGACCTCATACCAACTACCGACCCCAACGGACTTGCCGATACGTGGCCGGAGATGGTAGTGCAATTATGGCGAATTGACTTCAAAAAACTGGTCAGGACATCATCGTTGATATACCTCTATAACGAGGCCGGGACGCCGGAGACGCAGCAGGAATGGTCGGACGACGGGACGTATCAGATTATGCAGGATGCGGAAAACTATAGCCCGTAAATCCATTGCGGTTCACGGCGAGCCGTGCACCCAACGTGGTGCGGGACAGAAGTAAGAAGACAGAAATCAAGTACGTAGCGGAGTCCCGGGAACCGGGATCGAGAATCAAGAATCGAGAATCAAGAATATGCCTGGAATTGATTTTACAGATATTACAGAAAAGAAAAGGCCGCTGACCTTCGGAGTTACGCCGCCCGCCAGGACTATCCGGGCGATCGTCGGCCGAGAGCAGCCGGAGTCGATACCGGGCATACAGCAGATGAACAAGCCACAGATATTCATCACCGTTAAAAACCACCCGATAGAAGGAATCTGCACCGCCGCAACGCAGCCGGCGGCGATCGGCAGCTTCGAGGAGACCCTGCAGGATATAGCAGACGATTTCTTAGACACCTTCGACGCCGAGACAATCATCTATCATCCCGCCTCGGCAGCCGGACTCGATACCAACAGGGACACGGTGGAAATAGCCCTGCAAAAAGGCGGCACGCCCGAAACGAGAAGGATAACCGGCCTGGTCAACCAGGATGCAGGAATGATAAAACTGGAAATAGGATGATTCGTATTTCGTCGTTAGTCGTTCGTCGTTCGAAATACGAAATACGAACGACGAATATCGAGAATATGGCTTTTATAACTATACAATACGATGAACAGCAGATCGCGGCGGTGAAAAGACGACTGCGAAGCGTGCCCGATAAGATGCCCATTATAATGAGCCGGGGCATAAATAATACGCTCAAAACAACCCGGGCGGAAACGGTGCGGCAGTTGAAGCCGCATTTTAATCTTAAAATGAAAGATATCCGCAAACGAATCCGATTGTATCCGGCCACTCGAAAATACTGGCGGGGAAAGGTCTGGATAGGGGCCGGATGGAACTCGTCTTTGGCGTCGTTCGGGGCCAGGCAAACAACGAGAACGCATTTAGTGACAACCACGCCGGCTCAGGCGATATGGCTGTATACGAATGTCTTCTTACAAAAATACGGGAAAAAAGCGAGGTTCTCCAGGCAGTATAAAATCAAACGAAGAATCCCGAAGGTGACTTATGACCTCGGGCGGGGTCGGCAGACGTTAGAACCGGCGTGGATTGTGCGAATACATAAGCACAAACATGTATTAGTGCCGGGAAATGATTCTCCGCATGAGAGTGGCATCCTGCCGTCACCCCTGATTGAAAAATTTATGAGTAATAATGCGAATATGGTCTTTGTCAGCAGTGAAAAGCTGCTCGCACAGGCGAGGACAACGATAACGGGACTAAAGATGTTCGCTAATACGCTGCTCATCAAAAATATCGAGACACAGGTGAAAATGGCATTAGCAGGATAATTGGATACTGGATACTGGATGCTCGATACGAGAATCCAGAATCGAGAATCGAGAATATGGCTGAGCCGATTATAGAACAGATTGCAGTAGCACTGGTAGCGGCAGTCAACGAGATCCGTGTGACGCTGGGCGACTGGCGGCAGGACCTCTACGCGGGCAGGCCCAAACAGGTAGATTTCGATAACCTGCTAAACGGCCGGGCGCCCGCCTCCAACGGGACGGTGTTCATCTCGCAGCTCGAAGACCGCGAGACCGGAGAAGAAGGGGCGCAAAATACTTCGGACTGGGAGCAGGACTTCGCCGTTACAGGGTTCATCCTGCCGCCGGCGGACTCGGACGACTCGGCCGATACCGCTATCAACCATGCCATTGCCGATATCCGCAAAAAACTGTGGGAGAATAAGGGCAGGATAGGTTCGCTGGGCTGGATTACGCTGGGACCGGCCTCGATATTCAGGCAGGTGGGATACTGCGGATTTGAAATGACTGTAACTGTTCACTATCTAACTAAAATCGACGACCCTTATACATTGGGATAATTTTGAAAGGATAATCAAATGGCATTCACAGGGACACCAACTCTAAGACGCCTGCGAGTAATCAAGGCGATAATCGAGACGAACCGCGGGGAATTTGTGGCGCCTACCCAGGCGGGACATGTCTATGACCTCAAGATGGAGTCGAACTCCGAATATATCGACCGCAAAGGGACGGGACTCTATCGCGGGCACCAGTTCCAGGGAGCACAGGGCGAGGCGACGGGCAAGGTCACGTTTAGAACCGAGCTCAAAGGCGACGGCGCGCATCATCTGGACGCCTTCGACGCAATACTGCTGCAGGCCTGCGGGCTCGTTAAGGCGACGGAGGTCTATTCGGTCCATTCAGGCCAGGCACTCGATGAGACCATATCAATAGCCGGATGGCAGGATGGCCTCAAAAAGATGATGCAGGGCGCGATGGGCAATGTCCGAATATCGGGCGAGCACGGCAAGCCCGTATATCTCGAATGCGACTTCGACGGGTTCTGGCTGCCGCCCACCGGCGAGGCGATGCCGGCATGGACGCCCTCGACGGTCCAGCCAATACTGTTCGACGGCGGGGCGGTTACGGTGGCGACAAACGCGATGAAACTGTCTCGGTTCGAGATTGACCTCGGCATAAAGCCGGTCAATATGTCGGGCGACTACTTCGGACTCGCCGATTACGATATCGTCCTGACAATCGACCCGCTCGAATACCTGGTCGCAGACAAGGACTGGCACGGGATCAAATTAGCCGAGACCGAATCGGCGGTGTCAATCCCCATCACGGACGGCACCGACATTATCACAATCACAATGCCGAAGGTGCAAATCAAACAGTTGGGCGATGCGGAACGCGAGGGATTCAACTCGCTGGACCTGACGGGTGAATGCCATCACTCGGCGGGTAATGATGCCCTGTCGATTGCGGTAACGTAATCGTCGTTCGTTGGTCGTCGTTAGTCGTTCGATATACGAAATACGAAGCGAAGCGGAGTCCCGGGAACCGGGACGAAATTACGAGGTTTGATATGGACATTAAAAAAATAAGAGAGGCGATTTGCAGGAACCGAGGGGGACATGAGGGCACCGGCGACGCCGGAATAATGCGGCTGTGGAACGCGCTCGATGAAGAGACGCGGAAGAAATATCTGGCCGTCGAGGTCACGGAGAAAAAAATAAAAAGTTTCCCGGTTCCCGGGACGAAAATTGAAAGGAGTTAACAATGCCGGTAGGCGCAGACCCCAACGCGACATTCAAGGTAGTCCTTAAATGCGACCAGAACCTGCCCAAAGAAGAGCAGCCGTGGTTCGAGTTCAGGTATATGTCCGCAAGCAAAATGAGACAGCAAATGAACGAGCTCCGCGACCGGCTAATGGGCGAGGCGGAGGAAAGGACAGAGACCGAGGAAGAGACCGAGAAATTGTGGGAAAAAGGAGTTTATTTCCAATACGTCAAGTTAGGCCTGGTCCGCTGGGGCAATCTCAAGGACCCGGCCACGGGCGAGCTGGTCCCATTCGATATCGATAAGCTCGACGACTACCTGACCGTCGCCGAGATACGCGAACTGCGGGATGCCTTCATCGAGCAGGGGTTCGGCCGGGACGAACGAAAAAACTTCAAATAGCCGTCGCCCTGCAGTATGGCGGCGGCTGTAAGGACTGCCCGGGAATAGAACAATGCACGGACGAGCCGACGGAATCAAGCCCGATAGTGGGCGAATACGGAAGCTGCATGACCTGCCGCGGGAAGAAGGGCAGGGTCGGCAAGTGCCCCGACTGCGGGGGGACGGGGGCGATCAGGATAACACAATGCCCGCTAAAGGCCGTCAGGCCGGACACGTGGGAGATACTGGAGTATGTAGAACTCTACCTCGAGCACGGACTGCCGCCGGCGGCGGGAGGGCAGTTAGACCAGGCGAAAGGGTTCCTGCAGGCGGCAAGGTTCGTATCAAATGAGAAGGCAAAACATAAGGCGAGATTGAAGATATAATGGCAAAGCAATCGGTTGACATGGTGCTGAAGGCGCACGATGAGGCGTCGAAGGTGTTCGGCAAGGTGGAATGGAGTCTCGGGAAGTTTTCACGTTCCCTGCAAAATTTCCAAAGGAGTTCGGGACTCGGGATGCTTCTCAGGGGCGGTATTTATGGCGTAGGCCTAACAGGTATGGTCGACTCGCTTACGGCGATGTACAAGGCGGCGGGGGAAGGGGCATCGGAAATTGAGGTTTTAAGCAGGGGAATTTCCGGGTTTGTCGGGGCGATTCCAATAGTCGGCCGTCTTGCATCAAAATTTAAGGAGTTATCCGACGAGATTTCAGGAGCAACACAATTCACGAAGGCACTTCAAGGTATTCAGGAATACAAGAGCATTGAAGCTGATATAATTAAAGCTGCCGAACGCTCACTGGTGAAATCTAACGCTACACCAGAGGAAGCGGCGAGGCAAGACATAATAAACCAGTACAAAGATACGGCGGATAAACTGAGTAAGGCATACGACAAGGCCGTCTCTGTCTCAGCCACGACTGAACGGACGAAACTTGAAGAAGACTTAAAAAAAAATCAAAGAGGCCGCCGAATGGTTAAGATCAATAGGAGGTCAGCCGAGTTCTTACGATAAAATAAGGGCCGATATTGAAGAAAAACTGTCGCAACTCGGCAAACCCGTTACTATAAAAGCCGGATTAGATGCTGCACAAAAAGCGAGGGATGCAGCTCTCGAAAAATCGCGGAAGGATTTTGCCGCGGCAGAGGCCAGGGAGGCCGCAAAGGAGCACGAAAGGACTATCAAAGAAGCCGAGAGGGCCGGCGATGAGTACGAAAAAGAACAAGAGAGAATCAGGAATATAAAAGAAGATACCGAGCTTTTCATCGCCAAGAAAGGACAGGAAACGGAGGAGTTATTAGCTAAACGACGGGCCGCCGAACTGGCCGCGGAACAATATACGGCCGAGGGCCGGAAGAAAATAGAAGAGGCATTACAAAGGAATCTGACGGACATTAGAGAAAAGTATTCTCCTGAACCGTCAAAATTCACACCGGCGGCTTCCGGCTGGGCGCCGTATGAGTCGCAAACGCTAAGAGGTTATACGGCCCCGACGCTTACAATAAATTACGAGGCGCAGACGGCGAGAAATACGGCAGATACCGCAAAAGCAGTGGCAAGAGTTGAACGGCTGCAGGAAAGGATATATGCCCGGCTGAATCCCAGCCCGGCTTTAGTGGACATAGGATAATGGCAATATTGAGCTGTACAGAAGAATGGAGAGGACTATCAGGACAGGTATCTCTAAACGAGGTTCGATATACCCGCCTATTCAGGGTCGTATTCAACAACCAGGATGAGCCGGAATTGCGGCCGCTAATGGCGGCCGATAATATTGTCGAAGCAAATGGTAATCCCATCAGAATGTGGTCCAGCCATCCTTATAATCCCTGGCTGGTCGTCGTGGATGTACAGGTCAGGCTGAGCAGTCCGCCGGGGCCGATGACGTTCGATGTGGAAGTTACTTACAGCAATAAACCATCCTACTGCACAATCGAGGCGGCCGGAGTGTATATCAATCCCTGCGACCAGCCGTGGGACGTCGAATGGTTCACGGAATACCTGTCGGATAGGGTGGATGAGGACATTTACGGGTACCCGATTGTAAACGCCAACAAAGAACCGCCGGACCCGCCGCTGCAGGAAGATGTTAAAGTGCTGGGTCTCAGGATAAGAAGAGCACAAGCAGATTGGAACCACGCGCTAATGAGTCAATATGCCAACGCAGTCAATAATGATTGGTTCCTGGGATATGCACCCGGGATAGTCCTGTGCAAGGAAATCGGGGCAAGAAGAATGAGGCAGGGCTACTTCTTCTTTTGGGATGCGAGCTTCGTGTTCCTGTTCAATCCTCTCGGATGGAAAAGAAAGGTCAGGCACGAAGGAATGAGAATGAAAGTTTATAATTGGACAACCAGCAAATTCGATATCGTCGAAGCAACAGATGATAACGGTGACAAGGTAAGTCAGCCGGTGCTTCTCGATGCGGAGGGAATTAAACTGGAAAAGGGACAGACGGCGACGTGGCTGAATTTTGAAACGAAACGATATATGAATTTTTCGGCACTGGGAATTTATTAAAAAAGGAGATATATAATGGCGACAAAGATATGGGTCGGAACTGATGCGGGCAACGAAGGGGACTGGAGCGTGGCGGCGAACTGGTCGCCATCGGGCGTGCCGACCAACGGCGACGATGTTTATATTGAAAACTCGTCACAGGTTATAGACGCCGGGCTGGACCAGTCGGCCGTAACGCTCGCATCGCTGAATATAAATCAGAACTACACGGGCAAAATAGGGACGACAACGGCCTATCTGCAAATCGGGGCGACGAAATGTGATATCGGATATAACTACGGGCCGTCGGCCAATCTGGTCGGCTCAGGAAGAATCAAATTAGACCTCGGAACGGCCCAGTCATATACGACTATCCTTAACTCGGCAGTTATGGCGACAGAGACGTCTATGCCGCCGGTCAGGATTATATGCAACCACGCCTCGACCGTAATCGAGGTCCGCAAGGGCAAGGTCGGTATCGCCTACGAAACGGCGGAGACATCGACACTGGCGACCGTGGCGGTAAGCTATGTTACGCAAAAGACGTCGGATGCGGACGTCTATATCGGGTCCGGCGTGACCCTGACGACCCTGAATCAGACCGGGGGAGACGTTATAATGGGATGCGGGGCAATAACAGCGACATGCGAGGGGGGAACACTACTTACCTACGGCAGCGGGGCGATAACGACGCTGAACGCCAACGGAGGGACAATAACATCGAATTCGACGGGAACGATAACTACGGTAAATATCAACGGGGGACTCGTGGATTTGACGAAGGCGGCAGCGCCGAGGACAGTGACGACACTTAAACTGAACCCGACGGGACAGTTAAAAATCGACCTCGACACCATAACGGTGACGAATGGAATCAGTTCCGATGACCCGGTAACAATGATGGCAAATGCGGCCTGAAATGAATGAAAGATATCCGTTATCGAAAAGAGGGATTGAGACCCTGCGGACAATATATCAGCAGTCACGCAGACCACCTTTAATTATACCTCAGAAAAGAAGCCCGAAAATATGGCCGGCTGGGGCCGATATCCGGATATTTGAGGTAGTTTCAAAATCGACAGGGGCCGGTGATGGCGTTTATAATTGCAGGGAACAAGAGATAGATGCGACTTACTGGAGTAATGAGTATGGCGTTCCCAGATTCCAGAATAACGCAAACGAGAATACCATTGAGGTTTTGAACTTAGAGGAGAGCGATGGTGCGTATTTTCACGCCGACTTATTACGGGTCGGCGATAAACTTTATGGCTGGAGGATGAATGATAATGAGTTTAATAAAAGATATGTCGGCAAACCTTTTTTAAGCACAGGAATACACAGGGCTTTTTGTTCCCAAAACGCACCGGGTTCCGACTATATTCTTGCTCAACTGAATTATGTGGGCGGCCAGACAATCGAGGTTTATTGTGATATTGTCGGCGGCGGTGGCTTGAGTAGTGCGCTTCCCCTTTTGAAAACGGGAACATCTTTGTCCGTTTATTGGCTCGGCGAAGAAGTGAGTAGCGGAAGTAGCGCATATCAAAAATGGTATTGCACTATGATATTCCAGCATTATAAAGCTTGTAATTGCGGGCTATAAAAATGAGTTTAGAGTGTTGTAAATGCACAAGAAACTATGTTCCTGGCGGCTCCTATTCGCAGGAAGTGATAGGCGACCCCGCCTCGTATCTTAATGGTATTAGTTTTGATTTGCTCTGGATTGGGACTGGCGGAACGGGGATAAATAGATATTGTCATTGGCAAACGACGACGGCCTGTGACATAACGATAAATAAGTATTCTTACAACGCTGGAACCGGCAGTGCCTGGTGCTGTCCGACCCTTTTTTTTTCCCCGACATATTACTATACTGGAGATGTTGTTTATGTGGAAGGGTATGAAGAAGTAAAATATACCGCTCTCCAACCAGTTCAGTATATCATACCAGGCGTTACTGAAGGATGGGAGGACTACTGGTATATCGAGGTGCCGTCGGCGACTTATCATTTGACCTCGATGACCGTAAATATCTATGCTCGATTAGGTATAATAGATGTTTATGTTTATGCCTTTGGGGACGGACAAGTATATCTTGTTTTCAGAGCCAGTTATCCGTATTGGAACAACAGATGTTTTTGTGAGAATAGGACAACAAACGATGCAGATACGAAATGCTATCCCTGCGAAGGCGTTATTGGGAAAGATTATCTTGCATTAACGATTGGCGGAATAGCTTTTGTTGAGCCGAATTTGGGGGATATAGTAACGCCTTTTACTTATATTTTTCCGATGCTTAATTCGGCGGACTACGATGAACAAATAGCTTATGAAGATACGACAACAGATATACCGCAGGCGATTGAAACATCCTGTGATTTTTGTTATGAATTTACGCCGCGAGTCATTAAAGTTACCTTTTCAGGTATTGATGCTACTTGCACAACGACAACCACCACGACCACCACGACGACCGCGACCACCACGACGACCCCGACCACCACGGCCACCACGACCACCACGACGACCGAACCGCCGGACAGTTGCTCATACTGCGAAACGACTCCGAGATTCGTGGAGGTTGCAATATCCGGTCTTTCGCCTTGCGGCTGTATCAATCAAACAGCGGAATGTTTTGGCGGTATTAGTGGTTTATATATTCTTGAACAAACAATTGGCGACCCCTGCATATGGAGTGCGAGCTATCCGATGTCGAGCTTGAGATGCGATTTCTTTGATGGGCCGAATTGCACAAGTAAATATGACGAACAATTCTATCCCTACATTGAATTGACTTTATGGCGCTCCGGAACACAACTCTGGCTGATAGTTGATGTTTGCACCGTTCCCGAATTTCCCATATATCAAGCTTTTCTCGGCCATACGGATAGCGTAAGCGGTTGCGTTGATGGAACGATAGAAAATACTATCTTATGTAGTTCTTATATTTACTATTGGGGAGACGGAACGGCCAATGTTTCAGCTCAATAAAAAAGATTTTTGCGAAGTTAAAAAGACGGAAGAAAAAACATTCTATTGCCCTTATGTCGAAAAACATGTCCCGCCGAAATGGTGCCGACTGGTCTGCGTCGGCAATTGGAAAAAGGGCGATTCTATAAACCAACAGGCAAAACCAATAGATGAAAAAATTGAATTGTCCAAACAGGCGGAAATACAAAATGACTTGACGCTGAGGAACTATGCATCAGAGGCATACGAAGCGCTAAAAAGGGCAATTGTTGAGGGATTCAAGTGTGTCGATAAAAAGGAATTTTCCGAACGTATGATTTGCTGCACGACCTGCGGCGGAGTCCAGCGATGTCCATATTGCGGGTGCCTACTAAAAGCGAAAGATAAACTGGCGAGCGAAAAGGGATGTCCAAATCCTGAAACATATCCGAAACTTAAAAAATATCCGCCGAAAAATTACTGGGAGGTCTGCGGACAAAAGACAACGGCAATTATTATAGGCCGAAACGAGCGCAAGGACTGGTTTAACAGGACGATAGAATCGTTATTCGCCACAGCAACGGGCAAAATAGAGGTTCTGGCCGTATTAGACGGCTATGAGAAGGACATCATTAAGCCGCAACCAGAAATCAAGGTCATTAGAAACAATCCAGCTAAAGGCAGGCGCAAGGGCATTAATGAGGCAGTCAAACAGGCGACGGGAGATTATATCTTTATCATTGACGCCCACTGCCGGATGAGTGAGGGATGGGATACCCGGCTCAAGTGCACCTGTGAGCCGAATACGATAGCGGTCGCCACAATCAAGCCAATGGCGGAGGACTTCGAGAACGAAATGCCCGGTCATTATGGCTTCGTCTATCTGAATCCCGATTGTATCGAAAAGTGGCATCCATCTAAGCCGCCCATCGGTGACCCTCTGATAGAGCCGATGATGGGATTTACGGGTTGCGCCTGGATGATTCGCAAGGCAGATTATGAAAAGCTCGGCGGCTATGACGAATCGTTAGGCGAATGGGGCTATGATGGGCCGGAATGGTCATTGAAAATTCAGCTCGATGTGAATGGTCGGGTAGTTCTTCGTAAGGATATTATATGCTGGCATATCTTCGGCACAAACAGCAAGGCGAAAAACTACCTGCCAACTGTCCTTTCCGTTGGCGAATTTAAGAACGCGATGGTCAGTAAATATCACGACCGAATCGGCTGGCTGGCAGCACAGTTTGCGCCGGTGCCTGAATGGCAAGAAAAATGCCCGCTCAATAAATGGCTGAATAACCCGCCCCCGGGGGACTCCGGTAGGACCTCCGCCAGGATTGATAATAAGGCCGCCAGCAGGGCCACAGTAAGCAATAAGGTTCAAAACAGGGGAATTATAGCCCCCCAATCTCCAGCGGCTCGAAGACGTAAACAGTAAACTTGGCATGATTGGGGGTCATATAGTCCGTTGTCCCGGTGATAATCCACGGACCTTTCGGGGTTAAAGATGAGCCGGTTATCCTGTCTTCCAAATCAAAACCACGAAGCCAGATGGTCTTTGTAACTGGAACGTACCGGCCGACGCGATAACCTATTAAAGTTTGCGATTCACGCGGACTCGGGCTATCTTGAAATCTTTCAGTGATATAAAATCTGACAAGTGCATTTTCATTATCGGAAATACTAATGATTTTGAGATACTGATTATGGACATAAGGAATGCCCTCATAATAACGTAAAATTATTTTGCCGAGGCGACCAATCTGACCAACGGAAAAAGGCAAGGTAAAAACAGGAAAGAGACAATTGATGTCGTTGGCCTCGAGGGCTGAAATGTTTTGCTGTATTTTTGCGGGTTTTTTCTTTAGTTCATTGAGCGCTTCTAATTTCTCCTTTTGGCTTTTGAACGTGATTTTAGCGGGCCTACGGCCTGTTTGGCGTTTTCGGTTGGAGGCGGGTTTATTATAAGAGGTGTCCTTCCTGTCGGCTACGATTGGCGCAAATCGGCACCGGCGAATCTGCTGTGGGATTTCATCATATTCAGTTTTTAATTCGGCGAGTCGGGCGACCTTCATTTGCCGGACCTGCTCAATCATATTGGCATCGGCGACGACGGCAAAGGCAATAGAAGAAAAAAACAGAGATATTACAAGACACAAATTAAGCTGTTTTATGCCTGCGAGAACGGCGTGCCGACTGGATTTCTGGATTGAGGACATCTAACATCTCCTTTACGGCCTTGCTTTCATTCGGGCCTAAAAATTGCAAGGCAATGGCCGTTTGTTTCGGGTCGAGAGAGGTCCAGATTTTTACGCAAAATCGGGCACTCTCGGCCGCTTTTTGCGATTCGTCGGCCGACTGAAGTCCATTTGCCTTATCGAGCATTCTCTCTCGTTCGACTGGCGATAATTCATCGAGCGCCATTATACCAGCAGATAAAACAGATTTCAAGCTACCGTATCTTTTGGCAAGCCGGGCCGAGATTTTTTCTGCGTTTTCAGTAAGCATTCTTTGCTGATACGTAGTCATAAGCATCATTATAAAATTATTTTTTCCGTTTGCAAGTCCTTATAGCACAAACACATAGATGAATAATATCATTAAATAATGTAAAAATTTACAAAATAGTGTTGATATTTATAAAGTCCTGCCGATAATACCAAATGAAATTACAGGAGCAAAATAATGGCGCAAAACAAGACAACAAAGCTGGTTTTTCGGAAATCATTCTCGGCATTCCTCTATTTGCCACAGTTTGCTTTCAATTATAGGAGTTGCCCGGGGTGCTGTCAAGGGTAATTTTGCAAATTTTTGAGCGATGTTCTTTGAAAAGTAGATAGAGACAATCAGTTATAAAGGGAGCTTGACAAGGGATTTGCCCGGATTATACTGACGGCCGATTGCAGCGACCGTCAGCAGGAAAGGATGGGGAAAAACATGCTTACGGTAAGCGAAGGGTTTGCCCTTTACCTGTCAAAAAGGGCACTGGCGGAATCGTCAGTCGAAGTTAAAACCCGGGCGAAACGGCTATTTATAGAGGCCATAGGAGATTTGCCCGTAAAATCCGTATCTTTCGCCGAGGCGGAGGATTATAAAATGTGGCTCGCAAAGTCCCGAAGCGTGGCATCGGCCAATATCTACCTTGCGAATCTGAAGCCGTATTTCGGCTGGTTGAAGATGCGGGGCCATATTGACCAGGACCCGTTTGCGACGATAACATTATTCGAGACGGAACATAAAAGACGCGAAGTGTTCGGGCCGGCGGAAATCGAGAGAATCCTGAGAGTGGCGGACCTGCGATGGCAGATGATTACGCTTTTGGGATTGTGCAGCTTGCGGCGGTCGGAAGTGTTGAACCTGACAGTTGATGATATTAACTGGCAGGGGGGGTATATCAGGATTACCCCTAAAGCTGACAGCCAAACAACGTGGCAATGGGCGATAAAAAATCATCGTGCAGCGATAGTTCCGATGCCGGAAATATTTACATTGCCGGATATGATAGTCAACCTGCACAATCTTCTGCGGGAGCTTATTACCGAACTACCAATCGGCCAGCCATACGTTTGCGTTCAGCCGGAAACCTATGAACGACTTTTAATGATGAAATCGGTAGGTGGACTGACATGGAAATGGCGGAATTGTCCCTGGCAGAATTTCACCCGCGACTGGCTAAGGATATTAAAACGGGCAGCGGTGAATCGTAGATGTTTCAAGGCGTTACGGGCAACAATGCCTACGGAAATGTCTCAACGCGGTGTGCCGATTAAAGACGTTCAACAGTTGCTTCGACACAAATCAATCCAGACGACCGCAGAATATTACATTGCAACAGACGAACGGCGTTTGATCCAAACGACAGCGGAAATCGCCTCAAAATTTTATGTTTCAAACGTCTCATAATATATGTTAGGGGGACGAGTTAAGATGTCCAAAACAAATATTATGTGACAAATTATGCGACGGTTGCTGCGAAGCCCCTGCAGCAGTGATTTGCGGAGGCCTCTGGAATCCTCCGCAAATCAGCAGGGGGCAATCAATTTTGTGTGGTAAAATTCAAATGCTGGCGGCGGCGTGCATCGCCAAGCAGTTTAGCCGGTAAGCAACAAATAGCGTTATCTGCGAGTTATTTGTAAACTTCCTGTAAGCAGAACAGAGTGCTACTGCCCGCCAGCATTTTTCGAGTATCAAGCATCGAGCATCGTGAATTTGTCGCGATATGCTGGCGGAATACAGACGTATTTAGAATACGCCGCTCTTAAGTGGGCAATGAGCCAAAGGCCGGAAGGGAGCAGCACGGCGATAAAAAAATCTTGCCCGCCAGCATTTTTTCGAGAATCGAGGACGTAGCGGAGCGGAGTCCCGGGAACCGGGATCAAGCATCGAGAATCGAGTATCGAGAATGTTTTTTTCACCCCCCAATGATTTCGCCAAGGGCGATATCACAACATGGGGGGTTTCATTCCGAAACGGAATTTCATCACCCTCCTCCGAAACCACGAATTGAGTTTGATTCGTGGTTTTTGAAATCATCAATAAGAGATGTTTTTCTCCCTCCAAACTGTCCCGCATCTGCGGGCCAGTTCGTATCATAAATAACTGATTGTCTCTACGCGGGTATCGGTTGTAATCACTTCTCCCCCCTCCTGGCCGATATCCGCATTACCGCGGGGTAGAGCAGCCCGGTTAGCTCATCTGGCCCATAACCAGAAGGTCGCAGGTTCGAATCCTGCCCCCGCAAATTATTTGTTATTTGAGATTTGAAAACTTCAGAAACGATGGAGCGCAATAAGGCAAGTCCCCCGCGCATTGATTTGCGGAGCAAATCAGCGGGGGGCGGCATCATAAAAGTTAAGATTTGATGATAAGTATTTCGCTGAACGTGAATAGGGCGGCTTATCTTTCTAAAAACCCAGGTTTGAAAGGGAAAAACAATGAAAAATGAAATTACAAAACAGGAAAAAACCTACCTTGAACGAATTATCGAATTATTCAAGAATATCGTGGGGAACACGAAAGAACTTGCCGACAATTATGTGGCAATGATTGACGAATGCCCCGGCTCGAAAGAAAGGCTCATTGCTGAATTAGAGAAAAGAGGATCACGCATACCAACATATATCTTAAACCGGCTTGAACAAATAGGGAGAGGCCAGATGCATCCCAAACTGATGCCGGGGCTAACCGAAATACGCGAATCAGGGAAATTGAGAAGGCTTCCGCTTTCGGTCCAAAGGGACATAATCGATAAAGGAAAAAAATATCCTTTATTGACCGGTTCAAAGCTCGACGACAATCTTTTAATCGACCTCACACAAAGCCCGAAAGAACAAATTAACCAGATTATCGACCCTGACGGCCATATACGGAGCTTATCTGAGCAAAAGTTGTGGCTTGTTGAAAACGAGAAGAAAGATGAAAAGGCAGAAGATGCCGAAATGCCTTATAAAATCACCTCCAAAGGCGCCGTAATCAGAGGGTTGCTTTTCACAAAGGCCCAATTGAAGGAAATTATATTTCAACTATGAAGTACAAGTGCAAACACTATCGAGAGAAGCGCAATGAACAACTGCGCAAGTCGTATAGAAAAAGAATGCAAGACCCGAAATATCGAGAGAAGGACAATGAACGAAAACGCAAGTGGCGTAGAATAAAAATGCAAGACCCAAAATACCGAGAGAAGGAAAAGGAACGAAACCGCAAGCAGCGCAGAATAAGAATGCAAGACCCAACTTACAGAACGAAGAGATGGCAAAAAATAAGAGAAATAAAACATCAAATAAAATTATTAAAAACACTCTACGTAAGAGAAGAGATTTCTAAGGCATTGCAAAAATTAAGGGTAGCAATATGAATTTCTGGACAGGTTTAATCGCAGGGTTTGGTTTGGGATTGTTGATAAGAAAAGTTGCAGGTTCAAATCCTGCCCCCGCAAATTATTTGTGATTTTTGATTGTCGTTTGAGAAACGAGGAAACGATGGAGCGCAATAAGGCGGCAGAGGACAGGGATGGTTCGGCGTTGATGCCGCCTGTTTTTGAAAAAACACGGTTTTAAGAAGTTATGATATTTAAGAGGTTATTATGTCGTTTATTCAATCAAAAACGCGGTTTTTAAGACGTTTTTGGCAGAGGGTTTTGGAAAGGCCGTTTTTGGCAGAGGGTTTTGGAAAGGCCGTTTTTGGCAGAGGGTTTTGGAAAGGCCGTTTTTGGCAGAGGGTTTTGGGAAGG
>JBDRMP010000039.1:0-24909 GCA_043811995.1 Planctomycetota bacterium | reverse complement strand
TGGTCGGCGGATATAACATACATCCGTATGTATCGCGGGTGGCTTTATCTTGCGGCGGTAATGGACTGGTTCAGCCGGTATGTGTTGAGCTGGGAAGTATCGATAACGCTCGAATCGGAATTTTGTGTTACTGCGTTGAATCAGGCATTGTGTCATGGCAGACCTGAAATATTCAACACGGACCAGGGCAGCCAGTTTACCAGCGATGACTGGACAAGAGTATTGCTGGAAGCAGGCGTTCAAATCAGCATGGACGGCAAGGGCCGGGTGTTTGATAACATTTTTGTTGAACGATTATGGCGAACGGTAAAAGTTGAGGAGGTTTATTTGCGGGACTATCAGACGGTGGCCGAGGCGAGATACGGTCTTGGCCGGTATTTTGAGTTTTATAATAATCGGCGGTTTCACCAGGCATTGGGCTATCGCACCCCAGCCGAGGTATACGGCGTAGCAGTTGGTACTCCGGTCGCCCTTCGGGCTCCCATCGTCCCAACTGCTTTAACAAACGGCGGTGAATCCATCTTAAATACGCCTGTTTTCTGTCTTGACAATGGGTAGGGGTATAAATGTCAACTTGCTTCTTTGCTCCATCGCAGAGCATTTGAGGTTTGTTGATCGCTCACGAGTCGCAAATACACCTTGGAGCATGATTCAGGGAACTGAGAAGTTTCTGAAACAACAAACAGATTCCTCCAGTGGCTTTATAATACGACCTCAGTGGTCTTATAACTACAGTCTGTTGGGCGAGTTTGTGGAGGTATATCGCACTAGCTTTAGAGGCTTGGATTGGATACCGACTTCGGCTTGGGAAAAAAGTATAGGTCCCCTTGCTGAAGGGAAAATCTACTGTATTAGTTTTCCGAGGATAGAACGTCTAAATTGTCTCTTGCATTGTAATTGGGGGCACGAAGTTGGGCATATAATTGCAAAAGAGTGGATAGAAGCAAATTTCGACCAGCTATGGCAGTCAGAAGAGGAACAAATAAAAAATGGAATTGAGCAGGAAACTCGTCAGAATCCACCCCCAGGGCCTCCGTTATTTCAAAATTTCCTCATCCAACAAATCGTTGCACAGGGAGCAGATACTGCAATGCGAACTGCGAAGCAAGGTCTCACAGAACTAATTTGTGACGCTATTGGAATACACTTGTTTGGACCCAGTGCACTAGCAGCGGCCGTTGAATTCAGTGCACCACTTTCGATTGACGAAAACCCCCTTACTTGTGATATGTATCCCCCATGGCGATATCGCATACGACTGATGCTTCAACCGTGCAAACAAGATTTGCTTGAACATAGGCTAAACTCTGATAATGAAGATGTTATGTATCCCGGACCAATAATCCAAGCATTTTGGGACTATCTAAAAGAGACCACTTATCTTGTACAAAACACAGCGGACAAAGCATCATTGAGATCGGCCATTACAACTCGCGAGGCGTACAGAGTCATTGAGAATCACTGGGAAAATATTCACACAGAAGCATTGCAACTCCTCCCGCCGGAATCAACAGAACCGTATCACCTATTCGAGCGAGTGCGTGCCATAGAAGATCTTGTTACCAAGCTTGATCAAGACATACCTCCAAACGAACTTGGTACTTGGCCTGAAAACTCGCCAGCTCGTCTTGAAGACATATTAAACGCTGCGTGGGTATTCAAGATTAAGAAAATTAGTGAAGACCCAGATTGGGGGACACCCGATGATTTCGAAAAATTGTTCCGCCTTGTTCTAAAAGCAATGGAAGTAAGTTTTGTCCACAGCACTTTTGGCTCGGAATTGAAGAAGTTGGAGCAATGATGAGTACATTAACGCGAGTTGGAATTGAGAAACGGCTTAACGAAGAACCAGAAAAAAGGCTTGTTGTTACACCTATACTCTCGAATAAGCAACTAGGCGACGCATCAATTGATGTTCGGTTAAGCAATCAGTTTATAGTCTTCAGGATGCACACATTCGGCTCTTTTAAACCTTACAGCACTCCTGCCGCAGAGCTCAGAATTATGCAGGAAAGACAAGTTGTAAGATTCGGGAAAGCCTTCGTTATTCATCCTGGCATTCTGGCCTTAGGCTGTACCTTTGAATACATATGTTTACCTTCTGACATCGAGTGCCAAGTTGAAGGTCGTTCTTCTTGGGCGCGCCTTGGACTACAAATCGCAACAGCTACATCTGTCGAACCGGGCTTCAAGGGGGTGATTACTCTTGAACTATCCAACCTCGGCACTATACCAATAGAACTATACCCAGGAGTACGAATTGCTCAGTTGTTCTTCCACGATGCAAGCCCGAGAGTTGAAAAAGCCTACAAAGGACCACACAAATATATCTGTCCTATAGGTCCTCAATTCAGTCTAATCTCAAAAGACAAGGATGGAGCCGTCTTTTCTCCCTCAATCCAGTAGGAATAATTCACACATCCGCTACGAGGGGCTAAATATCAAAGTTGGTGCAGGCAAACTCTCCGAAGTATTTTCGAGCTGCCTTATCGTATGCCTTGGCGGCGTCGGTTTCTGATTTGAATTCGCCGAGCTGGATAACGCGGCCATTGGTGCAGATGCAGGCGCGCCAGCGGTTTCTATGTTTACGGAAGGAGACGCCTTTGTATTTCGAGGATTTGGATTTTTTTACCTTTCGGCGGTTGTAGCCATTTTCGGCGTAGGTGGCGAGGCGAAGGTTGGAACGTCTATTATCGAGGGTATCGTGATTGCGATGGTCAACGAGGAGGCCGGGCGGGGCGTTGAGGATTTCGCGATTCATAAAGACGGAACGACAGGGGCGGAACTCGCCGAGAGAGGCCCGTCGGCAGGCGTAGAAGTAGCCATTGTTCTCGATGACGTGCCAATTGAATTTGTTTAGCCAGAGGAAGTCGGCGGGGTCAACGATGGCGAATTTGCCTTTGGTGAGGGGGATGAGTCGAATGTCCTGGCCGAGACGCAGGCAATGATAAAGATACAGAGGGAAAAGCAGAAGGCATTCGAGCCAGCGAGGAACTTTGATTCGGATAGTTTTCATAATTCTCTCCTCCTTTCATTAAATCAAAAATCAAAAGTAGATTGCTTCGGCCTACGGCCTCGCAATGACCCCGCCCGCAGGAGGCGGGGCTAACCGAAGGGACCACAAGGTCCCTCTATCCTATGGCGCGAACTTGCGCGCTTTTGACGAAAACTAAGGTATTTCCTGATGGTAAAAAAGGGGCTAAAATGGGCTTAAGTGCTTGCAGGATATGGAGTAGAAAATTTTTTTAAAAAGTCGGCAACTAAGGGTTTTCGACTTGCGCGCTTTTGTCGAACAAATGTATAATACAAATGTATCATACATTTGTATTATACATTTGTATTATACAAGCGTTTTATTTACCCATCTTAACATTTTTTAGCCGCAGAGACCGCAGAGAAAAACTGCTACACGGCTACTTTGAGGATGAATGTTGAAGTTCGTCTTTAAGCCGTTCAGCAAGGAATATCTTCAACAGCGACTGATATGGAACATCTCTTTTGTTTGCCAGCACCTTAAGCTCTTCAAGCATCATTTCCGGCAGGCGTATTGAAATGGTTTTAACGGACGGCTTAAGATTCGGCAAAACAACTCTTTTCGCCTTCCTCCAGTCGATAAACTCTGTCGAATCGTGCTTCGCCCAGAAAGCTCGCTCTTTGTTCTCATTCTTAAATTTTGGTATAACGTTTTTCATAATGACTTATAAACCTCTCTTTCCTTTCGGCTCATATTACGTGCAGAAATCACCCTTATCAGACGAGCCCTGACTGTAAATACGATAAAAAGCAATCTACCGGCGGATGTCCGTCCAAGTGCATAATACCTCGTTTCTTTCTCAGAATGCTTTTTGTCTTCAAACACATTGAACGGCTCATTAAAGAACGCCTCTTCACACTCAAAAGGATTGACTTTGTGCTTTTGCCAGTTCTTTTCAATGTTGGCCTTGTCCCAGTCAAACCCCGTGCATTCAAACAAATTCATCGTTCGGCTCTTTCAATAGTATATGATAACCATATACATTTGTCAAGCGTGTTTACTCTGGATGTTTAAGAATTTCGGCTGCTGTCTTGCTCGCAAACTCCATAATCACGTTATAAGCAATCTTGCCGTATTTTTGCCATATCCTCTTTATTCTCATAGCCGACGATTTCCCCTGCGGGATATCTCGAGATATATTTCTTATGTCATCTTCGATAGTTTTCTTTTCAACCTCATCAAGGCCGCCAAATTCGGCGAAAATTTGAATAGCTGTTTGGATTTTATTTTCGGTCCACGGAAATGGTTTTCCGCACTTGTAGCAGTAAGATGGTAATCGACAAGAATCAACTATGTAATTCTCTTCTTCTCCCTAACCTTCTTCAAAATGACCTCTTCGTTTAAAACGACTTCCTTGTATAAAGTTGTTACATGAGGGGCACTGAGTAATAGTTTTTTCGCCACAAGCAGGGCAAAAATCTTTGTTATTCTGATGATGTAATCTAAAAGTTCCATTGACTATATGGCCATTCAGGCATATCTGAGCAATATCATATTGCATAATCATTATCCCCACTTATCTGTTTTGGCAATAGCAATCAATCCTTTGCGCGATAATTTTCGATATAAATATGTATCGTTGCCGAATCAATTAAGCAACATATAAAACTCAGGCCTTCTCTGGCAATTCCATTTTTCTGTGGAAATCTTTTGTCCAAGTAATCAGGCCGTTGATGGCGAGGGCGAGGAAGAAGATGTAGAGGACGGCGACGAATTTGACGTTGCGGGCGTAATACAGCCAGATACAAATTAAATTTACGCAAATCCACAAGCACCACGACTCGATTTTGCGCTGCGCCATAAGCGCGGCGGCGACAAAACCCATAACCGTGGCAAAGGCGTCGATATAGGGATAGGCCGCGGGATTAGGAAATAACGAGGGCAGCCAGGTATGAATCCTGCTCATCGTAAATCCTAAAAGCATCCCCCCTGCCGCAATTATCACGCCTGCTATAAGCCGGGCCTTGAGGGAGCCGTAAGAAACGTCCAGCTCTTTTTTCCCGCCTTCGGCTTTTTTTCTTGCGATTAGCCAGGCATACCAGCCGTAGAAGCAATTGCCGATATAGTAGAACTGCTCGAAAAAATCGGAATACAGGCGGACCTGGTAAAACAGCACCGCGAAAAGCGAAAACGTAAATATCCCCAAGGGCCAGGCATAAACGATTCTTCGCGTAACAAGCAGGACATAAATGACGATTAACAGCGTGGCCGAGAACTCGATGCAGCTCATCGGGTAACCGAGAACCGTGAAGAATATTTTATCGACACTAAAGACGCTCATCAGAACCCCGCGTATCTCGTCAATCGTCGGGCGTTAAACGCAACCAGTATCGAGCATCCAGCATCGAGTATCTTTATATTTACGCGAGACCTGCCCTCTTGAGTCGTTTGGCGGCGCGTTTCTCTTTTAATGTCATTTGCGGTTTCTTCTTTGTTTCTTTCCTGACGTCACGAGTTTTACTCATATACTACCCTTTCCAGATTTCGACCTATCCTGTTCTACAAGCGATTACGTTTATGTTATGTATTCCGCAGTAACAAGGCAAGGCAAAAAAACAGGCCTGTCCCGACAAGCAGAACAGGCCTTCGCCCCTCCAGGGAACTCAATCTATACCCTGGGGTAATTTCCCGGGTATTCGGTTTTTTAACAGGCCGGCGGCAAGCCGGATACCGGCGAACCACTCAATTTGTCATAAGCACCGGCTGGCCCGTCGCGTCAATAACATCGCGCCAAAGTGAACCGTCCGGCTTTATCTGGTTTCGTCGAGAGACAGCAAGTCGAATCGGTATATGAACATATTCGTCATGCATCAAGCCAATAAGCAGCTCAGTTCTGCCCGACATAGCCGCGTGCACTGCATTGGAGCCGAGTCGTTCGCAATAGACCGAATCGCTCGTGTTAGCAGGCGCGGCCCGTATTATGTAGCTCGGGTCAATGAACTTCAAGTTGATTTCAATGTTTTTCTTTTTGAAGTAGTCGGATATAGCGCGTTTAAGGAGCAGGCCGATGTCTGCGAGCTCCTCATTTCCCGAGGCATCGGCGCCTGCGATACGCTTAATAAGGTTTTGGCCGGCGCCTTCCGCAGCGAGAATCACGGCGTGTCCTCGAAGCTGAAGCCGTTTTTCAAGATGACTAAGCAGGCCGTTATCGCCATCAAGCTCGAACGGGACTTCAGGGACAAGCACGAAATTGACATCGTTCAACGCCAGGGCGGTATCCGCAGCGATAAAACCGGACTGCCTGCCCATTACTTTTACCAGCCCGACACCGTTAATAGCGCCTCTTGCCTCGGCATGGGCCGCGGCGACCGCGTCAACAGCTTTTTCTACGGCTGTGTCGAATCCAAAGGAGACCTGAACGAAACTAAGGTCATTATCAATTGTTTTTGGGACTCCGACCACTGCTATTTTCAGGCCGCGTTTGCTTGTTTCCTGCGATATGCCCAGCGCTCCTTTCTGAGTGCCGTCACCGCCGATAACAAAGAGCATACTTATGCCGAGGCGCTGTAATGTATCGACTATCTGGCCGGACTCGTTTCCGTAACCGCGCGACGAGCCGAGTATTGTCCCTCCGTCCCGATGGATATCCGATACGACATCCGGTGTTAACTCCCGCATCCCAAGCCCGAAACGCCCAATCAAACCACGATAACCGTATCGGACGCCGCTTATTTTGCGAACCCCGTATCGGTACCAGAGGCACATAACGATGGCACGTATCACATCATTGAGGCCGGGACACAAACCACCACAGGTAACAATGGCAGCGTGCACATCTGAAGGATTGAAATAAATTTTTTCCCTTGGGCCTGCCTTTTCCATCAGCTCGCGCGGGCCAAACTGCCGCGAAGAGCCGTCGCGGGGTGCATCAATTGCATAGATAACACGTTCATCGTCGCCGACGAAATTAGCGATATAGTCGCCGCGCACCTTCGAGAATAGAATTGGCGAATCAACCATTGGCTGGCCCAGAATAGGAATGCTAAAATCCAGCTTGTCCATAGCCAGAACTCCTCACGAATTTAGATTAGAACAATTCAAACCAAACATACAAAAGCAAATTGTCGGCCAAGGACGGCCCTACTTCCCGGTGACCACGTGCACAATTAGTGTATTTGTCCTGCCCGGTTCGCCGAGCGGCTGACCCGCTACGAGGACGACCTTGTCGCCTGCTTGTGCCAGTCCACGCGCGACCAGCAGCTCATCCGTCACCCTGACGAACTCATCTACGGTCTGTGGTATCGGCAGGCAATAAGGCATAACGCCGTAATCGAGGCACATCTGCCGGCAAACTTTACAGTCGGAGCTCAGCGCCAGTATTGGAACATCTATGCGTGCTTTGCTCAAGAGTCCCGCCGACTCGCCTGCTTGTGACCAGACGACGACAAGTCCGGGGCTGATATCGTCAACAACATAGCCGACGCTTCGTGATATCGACTCGGTTACTCGCAGGTTTTCCGAAGTAGCTGTTCTCGGATGCCATTCAGAGTGTTTGTCGAGGTAGGCCTCCGTAACATGGGCAATCCGGCCCATAGTTCTTACCGCCTCAACCGGATACCTGCCCACGGCTGTTTCTCCAGACAGCATAACGGCATCACAACCGTCCATGATTGCGTTGGCAACATCCGAAACTTCAGCCCGCGTGGCTACGGGGCTATCTATCATTGTCTGCAGCATCTGGGTAGCTACTATCACGGGTTTTCCCATATGTTTGCACATATTGGTCGCTTGTTTCTGAATCAGGGGCACTTCGGCCAAATCCATCTCGACGCCGAGGTCGCCGCGTGCCACAAGGATAGCGTCGCTAACCTCCACAATCTCCTCGAGACCTTTCACTGCCTGCGGCTTTTCAATCTTCGCTATTACCTTGATGTTCGAATCGGCCTTGCCCAGATAGTGTTTCAACTCGGCTACATCTGCGGCGCTGCGCACAAAGCTCAACGCCAGAAAATCAAGGTCGTTCTCGATTGCCCAGTCAACGCACTTCCAATCGCGTTCGGTGATGGCAGAGACACTCACGTCGGTATCCGGCAGGTTTATCCCCTTGTGGCTGAATACAGGGCCGCCACTGAGGACTTTGCATACAAGCTGGTCATCCCTGCAGTCCGTTACCTTCATCGAGATGCGGCCATCATCTATAAACACCCTGTGGCCGACCTTCACGTCCCCTGTGAAGCCCTCGTAATTGGTGCAGAATCTGTGAGCGTTGCCGAGTTTATCGCCGGGTATGATGACAACTTCGTCGTCTTTGGCAAGCACTTCCCCTTCCGGGTCAATTCGGCCCATCCTCACCTTGGGCCCGCACAGGTCCCCCATTACTGCCGTGGTATTTTCGTGTCCCGTCCGAACTGAGTTGAGGATATTGAGCGATTCGGCGTGGCGTTCAATCGTCCCGTGTGAGAAATTAAGACGAAAGACACTGACGCCGCTTTCGAGCATAGCTCGCAGAGTCCCGGCATCGGCACATGCAGGGCCAAGCGTGGCGACAATTTTTGTCTTAGTCATTTAGTCAGGCAGTCCCTGTTTAAACCCTCGGGTATGTACCAAGATAGTACGTTTTCGGCAATTCGCCGGTCAATGGCGTTGCATACTCGATAAACTTCTCGGTCACTCCATTGCCTTGCGAATTGATGAACTCATCGGGCATCGTTCTGCTCTTTTCCGCGACGTTGTGCAGCTCGGTGCAAACGTACTCGACTGCATAATCCTCGCCGTTTCCAAGCCGCTTGATTGCAACAGAGCCGCTTTGCTCGGTCATAGCAAATTTTACGGCATATTGCCCACACCTGACGGCCTCGTCAAGGTCAACCGGTGACTGAAAGCCGGCGAAGCTTCGCTGCAGGTAGCCGAAGGTATCGGCACGGACGCGCTTGATTTTCAAGCTGCCTTTAATTTGTCCGGCCAGGAAATCGGCCAAAGCTCCGGTGCCCGAAAGCTGGATATTATTGTGTGCATCTCTTTCGCCGGTGTCGGCAATTTTCTTGGTCCACACTGTGCCGTCGGTATCGCAGATTCCTTCACTGACGGCAATGACGCATCTGCCGAGCTTTTTATAAACGGTTTCCACGTCTCCAAGGAACTGCTCCATCGAGAAAGGTTTTTCGGGGAAATATACGAGGTGGGGGCCGTCGTCATCGCGTTGTTTGCCGAGCACTGATGCGGCGGTCAGGAAGCCGGCGTGTCTTCCCATTATGATGTCTATCTTAACGCCCGGCAGCGCCCGGTTGTCGAGGTCATCACCCAAACTGGCGCAGGCAACAAATTTCGCGGCTGTCCCATAGCCGGGGCAGTGGTCGGTAACGAGCAAATCATTGTCTATCGTCTTGGGGATATGAAACGCCCGCATCTCATAACCGACCTCGGCGGCTATCAGATTGATTATGTGAGCGGTATTCGCCGAATCGTTGCCGCCGATATAGAAAAAGTAACGAATGTTGCGTTTCTTAAAGACGTCGAAAATCTTTTTGCAATACTCCTTATCGGGCTTATCACGGCTTGAACCCAGCGCAGCAGACGGGCAACCGGCTAAACCGGCTGCGTCCTGAACCGATATCTGCTTGAGGTCAATGAAATCCTCCCTGACCATTCCCTCGACCGCATGAATCGCTCCATAGAGATTTTTTATTTCCGGATGCTTGCAGACCTCATTAATAACACCGACCAGCGAAGCGTTGATAACGCCCGTCGGCCCGCCGGACTGGCCTACAACCGCGTTTGCTTTAGCTACATTTGGCATTGGTACCTTTCCGTAAAAACACCCTCACCGCCGGGGTGGTGGGCTAAAAACATCTACAAGGGGGCAATTATACAAACAGACACCGACGATGCAAGTCCGCCGACGAGTTATTTGCCGGCGAGCCAGTTGTCGCAGAGGGCGGCTAAATCATAAATGTCAATAATACCGTCGCCGGCGGGCGGCGGGGCAATGTCCGCCAAAGCATTGTTTTGCAGCCAAGAGACCGAAAGGGCAGCAAAGTCGGCAAAATCAACGACGCAATCGCGGTCGAGGTCGGCCGCGAGGTGAGTTAAGACGTATGCAGAGCCGGAGGACAGGCCGTTATTGTCGCTGTAAAGAGCGCCTGCGATAAGGTATCGGCCGGACAGCGATACTGAAAAGCCGAACTCGTCGCCGGCATTGGCATCTTCGGCTGCGAACTGATTGCGATGAATCCAGGAATCGCCTGAGCGGACGAATTCAAATACTGCGCCGGTTTGTTCGTCATTGAGTTGATAATTGGGACAGCCGACGAGAACAATATTGCTTTCAATGGCAACGGACTTGCCGAAATCGTCGCCTATGTTCGGATTGACGTCGTTGAAAAGTTTTTGCCGCTGAATCCAGCCGGTTTCGGTTCTGTCAAAAACATAAGCAGCGCCGGCATCGGAGACACCGTTAATATCGCATTCATAAGCGCCAATGACCGCCAAGTCGCCCTCGAGAGACACATAAAAACCGAAACGGTCCAGGTTGTTAGGGTCGGAGGCGTGCAGGACGGCATCCTGTATCCAAGAAGAGCCACTATACGTGAAGACATAGGCGGAGCCGGCGTCAAAGTATTCGGAATGGTCGTCCTGATAAGCACCGACGATAACGGTGTTGTTGTCTATGGCGGCGGAGAAGCCGAAACTGTCGCCTGCGCCGGCGTCGGAAGCGGTCAATTTTCGCTGCTGTGTCCAGTTTGATTCGTTTTTGGCGAAGACGTATGCTGCTCCTGTGTAAGAATCGTCGCCGTAGGCGCCGACAACAATGGTATTATTGCTGATAGACACGGAGACGCCGAACTTGTCGCCAGCGGCGGCATCGGAGGCGGTGAGCTTTTGCTGCTGAGACCAAAGGGAGCTTGAACGAGTAAAGACATAAGCGGAGCCGGAGTCGTCTTGGCCGGGATTATCGTCGAGGTGACTGCCGACAACGATTGTGTCGGCAACGACGGCAACGGAGCGGCCGAAGTTGTCGCCCGGAGAAACATCGGAGGCAATGAGTTTTTGACGTTCAATCCAATCTGAACCGACAAGCTCATACACATAGGCAGCCCCGGAGTTGGGGTCGTTTGAATCAGCCCTATAAGCTCCGATTACGGCGATATCGCCGTCGATTGCGACGGAGACGCCGAACCTGTCGTCGGTATTAGCATCGGAGGCGGAAAGTTTGAACTGGTCGCAGGCGGCGAAAGTCGAAAAACTTAAAATCGCCTGAAGCAGAAACAGAAGTATCGTAATGTATTTTTTCGACACCCTTATCTCTCATTCAGTCATATTGTTTATCCGAACTCACGCAACCCTGTCTTACGACTCAAACACGGACTTCACAACCTGGGCTGAGGAAATACAGCCATTTGCTATTGACCTTTTGGCCTGTTATGGCCTCGGCGGCCTGGGCGTAAAGGTCGAGCTGCTTACGATACAGTTCGGCGCGTCTGGGCACTTCGTCAGCGGAGACATTATCGGTTTTGAAATCGACGATGACGAGGCCTTTCGGGGTTTTAACGAGCAAATCGATTATGCCCTGAATAATTATGGAATCGTCATTCGTCGTTCGTCGTTCGTCGTTCGTCAAAAGACCCGGTGATTCAAACCACTGAGAGGCGGGCAGGGCGAAGGTGAAGGGCCATTCACGAAATACAGAGCTATCTTTGTCGACGGCCATTTGGCCGAGGTCGGTCTGGAAAAATTTCATTATAGAGTTAACATCTATATGGGAAGCGACGGGCCGAGTGATTGAATCATTTGCAATGAGTTTATCTATCAGACATCTTACTGTGTCCGCCATGACTGGCTTGTCGAGGTCGAGCTGTGAGAGGACAAGGTGAGTCGCGGTGCCGATATTTCTGCCGTCGAACTGCTCAGCGGTTACAATCGCTTTTGGTTTACGACCAAGCGAGGCGGAGAAGTCGAGATTCGTAAATTCGTCGTTGCGGTGCGTGAACTGTGTTACGGAACGTTTTGCGGGCAGCAGCGGAGCGTTGCCGAATTGATAACGCCAGTCAAGTGCCTGCCTGATTTTCGCAAAATTTTGCGTATCGCCCTTGGTTTTTGGTTTTGAATGCTTAGTTTTAAGTTTTGAATTTTGAACAAGAGCAGACAGTTGAGCCAGTTCCGGCTGGGTATAAAGACGGACATCGAATAAATTGTCGTCGGCGGTTTGGATTGACAGGCCGGTTTGAAAGGTTTTGTGCAAAATGGGCTGGTTACCCAATGCGGAGAGAATCCAGTCGAGATGACTTTTACAGTTATTC
This sequence comes from Planctomycetota bacterium, assembly GCA_043811995.1. Taxonomy (GTDB): domain Bacteria; phylum Planctomycetota; class Phycisphaerae; order Sedimentisphaerales; family Anaerobacaceae; genus Fen-1362. The sequence continues at coordinate 12,639 of JBDRMP010000039.1, read as the reverse complement.
AAGTGCCAGTGCGGAAGTGCGCCATCGAAGAAAGATGCGGCAGTGAGGATGTTTTGGCAGCTTTTTTTGTCAGTGCAGCCGACGAGGACAAGACGGTCTATGGCCCTTGTCATCGCGACGTAGAGGATGCGCATTTCCTCGGCGAGTGATTTGCGGCGTGTGTGTTCTTCGATTACCTGATAAGCGAGCGAGTCGAGGCGAAAATTTGTGTCGGCATCGATAATACGCAGGCCGAGGGTCGATTGCTCATCGACGAGGCAATCCCGCCTGGAGTCCTTTTTGCTGAAGGCGCTATCGAGGTCGGCGATGAATACGACGGGGAATTCGAGGCCTTTGCCTTTGTGGACACTCAGGACGCGGACGGCGTTGCCGGCGGCGGATTCCGGTTCTGCGGGCGACCAGTCCTGACCGGCGGCCAGGAGTTTTTCAACGAATTCGATGAATCGGGTAAGCGAGGGGACGCCCGTGTTGCTGGCGAAGGACTCGAACTGGACGGCCCTGTCGTGGAGTTTCAGGAGATTCGCCCTGCGTGCGGGGCCGTCGGGCAGTGCGCAGACAAACGAGAGAAGGCCTGACTGTCGATATATGTGCCAAATCAGTTCGGCAAGCCGGCCTCGTCGCGCGACGGTGCGCCAGTCGTCGAGCGTGGAGAGGGTCTTAATGAGCTTGTCAGCCAGGTCGCGGTCATCCTTCGACCGGCAACAGCCGACGACGCATTCGTAGAAGCCGGGTTTGTGGTCATCCTTTTTGCCAAACAGCCAAATCTTCGCAAGCTCAGTATCGGTGAGCCGGAAGAAGGGACTTCGCAGAACCGCGGCCAGCTCTATATCGCGTCGCGGGTTGTCGAGAACCTTTAGCAGGCACAGCATATCGGTGATTTCGGTCGCCTCGAAGTAGCCGGCGGTCGCCTCACAGCTTACGGGGATACCGCTGAGGCGGAGGACTTCGAGAAAATCGCCTTTGCCGGCAAGCGAGCGCATAAGTATGACAATGTCACGGTATGCGACGGGCCTGGAGCCGCCCGTTTGTTTATCGGGGATTTGAAGGGCGGGCGTGGTGGTATCGCCGGCGACAATTTGCTTTATTCGGTGCGCAATCATTGCGGCCTGCAATTGCCTGTCGTTAAACAAGGCCGATGTATCAGCTTCAGTTTGTACCTTGTCGAGGACGTGCAGCTCAACAGCGGGGCCGGGCGTTATCAAACCGGCATCTTCGGAGGCAGGCCTGAGATATGCCGCCTCGTCATAATCGATATTCGTGAATGAGGCGGTCATTATCCGGCTGAACACCTTATTGACGAAATCGAGGACCGGTTTAACAGAGCGGAAGTTGATATTGAGGTCCACGCGAAGGCCGAGGTCGGCTGTGCCGGGTTTGCTCGATGCCTGATTAAGACGTTCGAGGAAAATTTCGGGCTGAGCGCCTCGCCACTGGTAGATACTTTGCTTTGGGTCGCCGACCGCGAAGACGCCGCCTGGCGAGCTTAGCATATCGAGAATTGCCTGCTGAACGCCGTTGATGTCCTGACATTCGTCAACAAATACGTATTTGTATCTTTCCCGCAGGGCCAGGGCGGTCTGCGACGGCGAAAGTTTCCCATCAGATGACTCGGTCAGGAGCCGAAGTGCGTAGTGTTCGAGGTCGGCGAAATCGAGACAGTTGATTACCTTTTTGGCCTGTGAGTAAAAAAGGTCAAACTGCCTGACTAATTCGACGAGGACCCTTGTTTGCTGATTGACTGCGCCGGCAAATTTACCCAGGTAGTCGGGATTCAAAATCGCAAGGTCACACACATCCTCGACGGAATCGACGGCATTTTTGATTATCTTATGGATAAGCTCAGCCAAATCCTTGTCTATATCCTTCGGCGTCTCGATACGCGGTTTGGAATAATTGTGGAGCGCTTCGCTGAAACTTTGCCAGTCATCAGCCGTTAGAGATTCCAACAGGCAGGCGAGCGGCTTGATATATGAGTCCTCAAATTTAACATTTCCTCCGCTGGCAGAGGTGTTACGGTAAATTCTTTCCGCGTGTCGAATCCGACTAACTGCATCCTGTAATCGTTCGGCTATGATTTTCTTCTGGCTTTGGGCGAGGTCTGTAGCAAAGGGGTCCGTTGCTTCAGCGAGGATTTGCGCTCTTTTGAGCCAGTCATCGCGGGAGACAACACCATCGAGGAAATCGCTTATCTCAATTATTGTTGCGGGGAAACCCTCGCTTAGCCGCAGGTCACGTCGGGAGAGAAGCTGTCGCAGGGCATCGGAAATATTAGGTTGTTCCCAGGCCCAGCCGATTGTCTTTTCGAGGGCCTCGGCTTTGAGCAGTTTTGCTTCGTCGGCGTCCAGTATGGCGAATGTGGGGTCGAGGTCGAGCTTGTAGAAATGCTCGGAAATCAGGCGTTTGCAGAAAGAGTGAATGGTGCTGATGTCGGCGGCGCCGAGGAGGATGAGCTGACGGCGGAGGTGTCTGCGGATATTCGCATCGGTGATTGACTCTATTGCTGAATTTAACTGCTGCGCGATACGAGAGCGCATCTGTTCGGCGGCCATATCGGTGAAGGTAACAACGAGAACGCTGAACACATCGGGACAGGCAGAGGGGTTCGTAACGACGGCAACGCAACTGCCCGACAGGACTGCGGTCTTACCAGTGCCGGCTGATGCGGAGACAAAGACGTTCTGGCCGTGCTCGGCAATCGCACGACTCTGCTGATTTGTCCATTTAATCTTTTTTTGAGCCATCGGTATTCGCTATTTGTTCAAGTACCTGCTGTTTATTAACGCTTGTGAGAATGTTGTAATCGTTTATCTGCCAGTCGAACCGACAGACGGGCTTATAGTCGCAGTGACTACAAGGAGAACCTCCGCCGAGACGATACGGCGAGACGGCGATTTTGCCTGACGCGGTTTGTTCGGCGAGAGCAGCAATCTTCCGGGAGCAGAATTTCAGAAACGCCTCAAAATCGGCAGGATAAATCGCACCGAGCATAGTATATCTGCCGTAGGGCTGGCCATCTTTGGTGACGAAGAAATTATAAAAGCGGCTGTCCTTTGAAGCGGCGGTATCCAAATGGCCCGCATATTCGCCGTTGAATATTCCTCTGGCCTTGTGAGCGAACTCGGGCTTGTTGTCGACTGCCTTTCCAATATCGACGCTTTTCGGACTTGCTTCGATGGGCAGGTAAAAAGCGCCGGCAACGTCGTTTGCGATTTTATGAACGTCGGCGGCGTTCCGGACTGCGAGCATATAAATGGCAAGCTGAATATCAAGGCCGTAGAAGAATTCCGCCCAGCTAAAAGAGCTTTCAGAGCGTTTTTTATAATCGAAGACAAGGGCAATTTTTTTGCCCCCGACGGTTGCGACGTCGAGGCGGTCGATTCGGCCATTGAGGCAAACAGACCGGCCGTCGCTGAGGGTTATCTTGAATTCGCCGATAGACGGGCCTTGCGATTTCGGCTGGCCGAATGAGATTTCAGACATCGCGGGCCGGAAGCTGCCGGCTCGAACCATTTGTGATAAGGCGACGACGCAATCCTGGAGATATTCCGTCGCGGAGCGAACGATAAACGTATTATGCGGACTGTGCGCCCTGAATTTGGAGATGAAGGAGTCGTCGCGGCACAATTTTTCTATTTCTTCGTTCAGGATTTTAACCAATGCGGCCGGCTGGATTGTTGCGAAATCGACTTTATCAGCCACAGCCCTTTTGACAAGCGAGTCGAGCGCACGGTGATAGAAGTCGCCGAGGTCGAGCGGTTCGAGCTTGAATTCGTCACGTTTTTTCAGTTCGAGAACGTATCTTGCGAAGTGTTTGTATGGGCAGGCGGCAAAGGCGCTCAGCCGGGACGCCGAAGAGGTCAATTGTTGACCAAAAATCCGGGTGATAACTTCGGCTTCGAGGGTTGCTTTATTTTCATAGCCGATTGCACGTTCGACTCTTAAACCAATATCAGGGAGCTGGTCATCAGCGAGTATTTCCTGCAAAATGCCGCGCAGCTCAGACGAGCCGGAACAAAGGGCATCTTCAAGCTCATACCTGTTATAGACATCCTCGATTGCCGGAAACGTCGAGGCAATTGATTCAGCTTCAAGGTCGTCAAACAACAAACACAGGTCATCGACGAAAGGCGAGCGGACGACGGCGTTTGATTTCTGGTCAAGGGCGGGATAAGTAATGCACAATAGTTCAGACGGCCTGGTAAAGGCGATATAGGCAAGATATGGCCTGTTAGCCAGTTCCTGACGGACGCCGGGCGGCAGGTCGAAGCCGGAGGACGCGGCGGCGAGATGGTCTTCTTCGCTCAGGATACCGTCGAAAACAACGGGGGTGGGAAATTGCCTTTCAGTAACGCCGATGAGAAAGACGACCCGGAGGTCAGGATGCCGGCTTCGCTCGATAGAGCCGACGAGAACCTGGTCGAGATTCGGAGGTATGAAGGCCAGCGTCATCTGCGAAAATGCAGAACGCATAATCGCAAGATAATCCTCGCAAGAAAGAACAGCGTCTGCGAATGCCTCGACTAATTCGTCAAAAACATCGACAAGCCGGTCGAAAAGCTGGCGATGCTCGTCGGCTGCCGCGAAGTCGCCTTGCTGAAGCGCCTGCTCGACCCAGAAGGCCAATCGGTCGCGAACGCCGGTCGTTTCGAGAAAATCGAAGATGATTTTTGTGAACTGTTCCGGCGACAACATCTTCGATTTGCCGTCGTCATCAACAAGCTGTCTGCGTAATTCCAGCAGAGGTTGAATTACCTTTTTACGGATTCCGTCAACGTGCTGCTCATCGAATTGTGCCGCCTTATTGCCCGCGAATCGCCAGGGTCTGTCCGAGGCCCAGTCGGAGGCGGTGATTCCAAAGGCGACGCAATAATTTTCCAAGAGGTCAACGTCGCTTCGCTCGAAACGAGTGAGGTCGGTTTTGAGGTATGCGAATATCTCGCTTGTTGGAAAATCATTTGTGACGGCGGCGAGGGCCGAGGAAATCAGCTCGATTACAGGGTGCTGACTGAGAGGTTTGCGCTTATCTATAAAAACAGGGATGTTGTAATCCTCGAAAGAGGCCTTGATATAGTTTTCGTAAGAGTCGATATCGGAAGCGATTACGGCTATATCGCGGTATCTGTAACCGTCGTATCTGACTAATTTTGTTATCTGCCGGGCTACAAACTGAACCTCGGCGCGAGCATTGGGAGCAGAGACAATCCGAATTTGGCCATTAGCGGAAATTTTTTTGGGTTTATTTACGAAGATATTACGTTCGATATGGCCGAGCGGAGGGCTGCCGGAGAAACGGTGCGGTTTATCAAAAATTATGGGTTTGACGATTTCAAGTTTGCACTTTTTTATCCGCTCGACAAGCTCGGCGTATGTCTGCTCGGTCGTGCCGAACAAACCGGTTGGGTCGATTTGGATTCTGTCGGGGTTGGTAAGGTCGGCAGTTGTCGGGTCGAGGCAAAGGGCGATTTGGGCGTCGCAGACGGCCTTGAGCAGCTCGGTCAACAGGGCAAGCTCGCCGGCGGTGAAACCGGCGAAGCCATCGACCCAGAGTTTTGCCCCCTTTAGAAAATCGGCCTTTGCGATGGCTTTGCAGGCAGCGGTCAACTGAATATCGGAGTCGAGAAACCTGCCTTCGATAAACTTGAGATACTCCTCGAAGACAATTGCTATGTCGGCAAATTTGGCCGTTGTAAGGAAGTCGGCGGATTGCTTTTGCAGCTTGCTGACAAGGCCTTTAACGTCGTCGGGGTCGTTTGCATACTGCTGCAACTGGGTAATCGTATCGGCAAGTCGTTTTCCGAGGCCGGGGAGTTTGGCGGAGCCGCCGAAGATGTTGAGCTTGTCAGCACAATCGCGGAGGATTCTCTGGATGACCATAGTCCTGCCGAGGCGGGAAATGGCAGGACGGGCGACGTTTTTACCCAGAAGAAGATAGACCAGCCGGTCGAACGAGAGGACGCCAAGGCGGTTGTAACCGGCGATTCGAGTATCGCTTAGAATTGCCCTGCTTGCCTGATAGGTTGCCTGTTCAGGAACTAAAAACAGCAACGGCTGGTCATCCTTCTGCAGGAGGGCTCCCACTATCGTCTCAATGCAGCAGCGGGTCTTGCCCGTGCCGCTTCGACCGAGTATAAACTGAACCGCCATAGCAGAACCCTGAGAAAACCAAATGAATCCGCCTGCGCCGGATAAATCAAAGCATTGATTCTTTTACCAAAGAATTGGTTTTTTTCACAACATAAATCCGCCTGCGGCGGACAAATTTTAAGACCGAACATCTATAATTATCGTATGGTTTTTATATCTTCGCAGTAGTATAATACCCGTCAGTGGACAAAATGAGGAAGATTACGATGATGAAAAAGCCCATATTGGTTTTTACATTAGCTCTGGTGCAAATATGCGTTTTAGAGGGTGTTTGTCTTTCAGACGCGAACGTCAGTGGAACCCCGCAAGCCAATGCCGCCAGGACCGCCTTCGATTCAGCAGACAAGGACAAAGTTGGCGGAAATGTGCTGGTCGTTCCCATAGAAGGCCCAATAATGTATGAGATAGAGACGGCGGCCTTCGAAGAGGTGATAGCCGCCGCCGAGAAGGAGAAGCCGGCGTTGATATTGCTGGAAATCGACACGCCGGGCGGCCGGGTGGATTTTGCCCAGCGGATGTGTGCAGCCATACAGCAGGTTACGGACTGCAACGTAATCGCATACGTCAAGGGCGGTCAATACGGCGGTGCGATATCGGCGGGGGCGGCGGTGTCGCTATCCTGCGACAAGATTTATATGGCCAACAACACCGTCATAGGCGCAGCCACCCTGGTAACCCTTTCAAAAACCAGGGAACAAGACCGCATCAAGAAAGAAAAAAGCTACAAAGAGGTAGTGGATGAAAAGATGAGCTCGGTCTGGCGGGCGTATCTTGCCTCATTAGCACAGCAGAACAACCGGCCCGGACTTTTGGCCAGGGCAATGGTTGACAGCTCCATCGAGGTCATCGAGGTAAACGAGGCATCAAAGCGGCTGTTCATCGAGCCGGTAAACAAGAAATCAAACCAGCAAACCGTCCGCACGTGGAACAAATCGGGGTCTCTTGTGACATTGACGGCCGAGGAAGCCGTCGATTGCGGAATCGCCGACGGGATGGCGGAGTCACAGCAGGAGCTTCTGAGGCAGCTTCATGCCGGGGACGTGAACGTCATGGTTGACAAAAAAATAGCAAGCGCCCGCAGAGAGATGCAAATAGTGCAGCGCCGCGTGGACCAGATTGAAAAATCCCTTGACCTGAAGGCCAAGCAGTTTCAATACCCGCAGCCGGCAGGCAAGGCGCTGAGCATTATGCGAGGCGCCAGAAGCGACTTTGAAACGCTCAAAACGCTGGCGGAAAAGTATCCGGACCTGAACATTGATATTAAGGAGGTTGAGGAGATACTGAATTCCATCAACGCCGAATACGAAAACGCGTTAAGAGAAACAAGAAGACGCAAGTAGCTCTCTAACCACAAAGACACGAAGACACAAAGAAAAGTAAAAAGTCAAAAGGGAAAATGGGAAAAAACAAGAAAAAAACTTTGTGTCCTGCCTGCCCCTGCAGGCCGTAAGCAGGGGGTGGTAAAAAACAGGGAAGTTATGAAAGTTCTCGGCATATCAACCAGCCCAAGAGATGCAAGCAACAGCGATTTGCTTTTGCGCAAGGCGCTATCAGGGGCGAGCTCAGCGGGCGCAGAGGCGGAATACCTGCGTTTGAGCAAGTTCAGCATATCGCCTTGTTCGGCCTGCGGGGCGTGCTACGCAACCGGCGAGTGCCCGGTCCAGGACGATTTTCAAATAGTGCTGCCCAAGATGCTTCGGGCGGACCGGCTGATTTTCGCCACGCCTATTTTTTTTATGAGCGTCTGCGCACAGGCGAAGATTCTCATCGACCGCTGCCAGTGCCTTTGGGCACGTAAATACCTGCTTAAACGCCCGATTACCCCTGCACAAGAGAGAAACCGGCTCGCTATGGTCATAGCCGTGGGCGGAACCAAGAGCAAAAAGATGTTTGACAGCGTCCGACTGACTATGAAATATTGCCTCGACGTTCTCGATATGGGTTATTTCGCCAATTTGTTCGTCAGCAACGTTGACAAGGCGGGACAAATCAACTACAATGCCGAGGCGATGGAGCAGGCGTTTCGACTTGGCGCGGAGCTTGCGGGCGCATCAGCCGCGATTGAAAAGACGATTGAAGCGGAGATAACCGGACACTGAACTGATTAAGGAGACAGGTATATGTCTTTAACCGAGAAACGAATAACAGATGCGAAAGTAAAGGTTATCAGCGTGATTTTGACGATGCTTGTGTTTTATGCAAGCGGCTGCCGCGGGACAAAATGCGGTTTAAGAAAAGATAAGAAGCCAGTAAAAATGAGCGTGAATGTAGAGCCATTCGGTAAGACAGCGGACGGTCAAAATGTGGAAATCGTGACGCTGACGAACAACAAGGGGCTTACGGCGAGGATTACAAACTACGGCGGGATTATAGTTTCGTTTGATGCGCCCGACAGAAACGGAAAGTTAGGAGATATTGTGCTGGGTTTCGACACGTTAGACGGGTATCTCAAGGGAAATCCGTATTTCGGCGCGATAATCGGACGATACGGCAACCGAATCGGCGGCGCGAAGTTTACTCTGGACGGCAAGCAATACAAGCTGGCGGCGAACAACGAGGCGAATAGTCTTCACGGCGGAATAAAGGGATTCGACAAGGTCGTCTGGAAGATTGAGAAGGCCGAGGCAAAAGACGACAAGGCCCAACTGAAGTTGAGCTATACGAGTAAGGACGGCGAGGAAGGTTTTCCGGGGAATCTTAAGTGCGTGGTTACATACGCGGTTACGGCTGACAACAAGCTGGAGATGAAATATGAGGCGACGACGGACAAGCCCACGGTTGTGAACCTGACGAATCACTCATACTGGAACCTCGCGGGGCAGGGCAGCGGAGACGTGCTGGGACACGAGATGATGATAAACGCGGATAAAGTTACGGCGGTAGATAAGGGGCTGATACCGACGGGCGAATTGAAGGACGTTAAGGGAACGCCGCTTGATTTTACGAAGCCGATGACTATTGGGTCGCGGATAAGCGAGGTTGATATAGGCGGCTACGACCATAACTATGTTCTGAAAGGCAAAAGCGGACAAATGAAGCCGGCTGCGAAGGTATATGAGCCGACAAGCGGGCGCGTGATGGAGATAGAGACGACCGAGCCGGGGGTTCAGTTTTACAGCAGCATCTGGCTGGACGGGACACTGAAGGGCAAGGAAGGCAAGATTTATAACAAGTACGGGGCGTTATGTTTAGAGACGCAGCATTATCCTGATTCGCCGAACAAGGCGAATTTCCCGTCAACGATATTGAGGCCCGGAGAGAAATACGAGACAGTGACGGTGCATACGTTTTCAACGAAGTAAACGCAAGTCAAACAGTCAGTCGAGGCAGAGACAGTCCCCGGATTTGATGGGTGGGATGCTGTTTCGTTTTTCGGCGACGTCATCCTTAGTCAGTGCGAAAGTCGGCGCGATTTCGAGGGTGCAGTCGGGAGAGCCGTCGGGTTTTCGGGGGACGCAGACACCGGCTGATTCGAGCCAGGAGGCGGCGCGAGCAATCATCAGTTGTCTGGTGGCTTGGACACTGTCGGCGCCTGTGGCGTTTTTGGTGGGTGCGAATTCCTCGCTTCGGCGTGTTTGGAGGATAATCGAGTTCGAGGCGAGAGGCAGCGCGTCAAAGACAAAGCTTTCGAGTTTTACGCCGTTTGGTTTGGCCGGCTCGATACGATTGCCTTTGTCATCAATATGGGGGATTCTCTTTTCGGCCCTGTGCAGGGGCAGTGTCAGTCCAAGTTTATTGAATCGCTCGACAAAACTTGCGCTGATGAGGTGTATACCGATACTGCCGAGGAAGGCCGGCAAACCGTCGGAGTTTTTGCGATGTGTGATTTCTTCCGGCTGGGTGTTGAACTCGGTGTATTCAATGACGGTAATTTTGCCGTCGATAAGACAGAAGTTACCTACGTTTTCGAGGGGGTCTGTTTTGGTCAGGGCCTTGGAGGACATTTCTGAGCTGTCGAGGGCGTGCAGGCCGATAAAGAGCGGGTCGAAGATATTGACGAGCGGATTATCGACCTGCCAGTAGCTGATGAACTCGACGCCGCGTTTTTTCATATCGTCGAGGACGCCGGAGTCGTGGAGGGCCTTCAGGCAGCCGCCGTGACCATCAGGCGAAGCGGCGACAGTGTCGAGGTCAGCGAGCAGTATTCTGCCGTCAAATGAAAAATTGGGTAGCGTCCCCTGCTGAAATATGAACACATCGTTCTTATTCAATCCGTAATAATTGTTGGCGGAAAATATACCGAGGGTCTGGACGTGGTTGAGGGGGCTTGTCATAACATACCAGGGACAGGCAGCACGGTATTTTTGAGAGGCAGCGGCGATAGTTTCTGCAAAGATTTGAAAGAGGGTTTTGTTTTTGACGGGGCTGATAGGGAAGTTTCCTTTGGGGCCGTCGAATCCGAGCCGGGTGCCCTGACCGCCTGCGACAACAAAAGCGGCAACCTTTCCCTCGGAGATGAGCTTGTCGCCGAGCTGTCGGGCCTGGTCGTATTTTTTGCGTTGGGTATCGTCGTGCGGCTGGAGAGAATAGAAAGGCGCCGGGGTGAGGTCGGCAGGCAAGCCGGCAGGTTCGGTATTGAGGACGAAATCGCGGCGCCAGCGGTCTATTTGGGCGAAATCGAGCCGGTTGAACTGTGCGACAAGCTTATCCTGCCGGGTGGGGTCGAGGCGGTCCCAGAAGTCAAGCAGGTGGGCTTGACCATATTTTTTTAGGACCTTTGCCAGTTTTTGTATTTGAGACAGGTCTGCCATAGCCCTTTTTTACGTTAAAAAACGCACCTTTCAAGGATAAAGTGGGAATTTTTAAGGAATTTGGGTATTTTTGCCGAAAAAAACTTGACAGAAGAAATGTGTAATAGTAAATTAAGGGTAGAACAGGTAGGCTAAAAACAAGATTATATAAGTTGGCCGTAATTATAGCATTTCCTACCCAATCATATCAGGACCTACCTGCGAGAAGTGGTTTAGCTTTGCTTGACTTTTGATACACGGCTGTTTAGGGTTAAGAAAGGCAACCAACAAGTCCTATAAAATCTGGTTCAAGGTTATTTTTGCCGGCCGGTTCCGAGCGAAACTGTAGAGAAAAAAGGGATTCGCAAGGGAATACGGTTAGAAGTTTGCAAGACAAGAAGGTTTGGATTTATTGTTCTGAGGCCATACCCGAATGTGCTCAGGACGGCCGGATTAGCGAATCTCGAAAAAATATAAGGAGAATAAAAAATGAGAAGAAAAAAAGGTTTTACGCTGGTTGAGCTTCTGGTCGTGATAGCGATCATAGCTCTGTTGATGGGCATACTGCTGCCCGCGCTGGCGAAGGTCAGGATGATTGCCTACCGGATGATATGCGGAGCAAACCTGTCAGGCATAGGCAAATCGATTCTGCTGTATGCAGGCGACTATGCAGATGAGTACCCGCTGCCCGGTATCAACAGGTCGGTAACGTTGAAAAAGACCGGTGCTCTCGATAATTGGCAGGGCTCTACGCCGCAACTGGCCTTCGGAACCACCAACGCGGCGACCATCGGTTCTATCTTCTATATGCTTGTAAAGTATGAGGACGTGTCGCCAAAGCAGTTCAACTGTAAGGGCGACGCCGCAAGCACGGTATTTAAGCTCTCGGACTGCACAGCCGCCACTATTCAGGACCTCACCAAGGCCTGGGATTTTGGCACCAGGCCGGGGAGAAATAACAGCTATTCGTACCATCAGCCCTTCGGGGGATCAGATGTGTCGTCAAGCAATCAGGTAGGCGGCAGCAGCAAGCCAACCTGCCCAGTCGCGGCAGACAGAAATCCGTCTATGGACAAAAACGCGAGTTATCTGTCGATTGGGGCCAGCGATGCTGTAGCAGTTGGGATGGCGGCCAATTCAGCCGCTCCGCTGAATGAAATAGCCCCTTGTGCACGGTGGACTGGGACAAATCTTCGTTACACTGACCCCGATCTCGTATATAACTCGGCCTCCCATCAGCGCGAAGGACAAAACGTGCTGTACAACGACGGGCACGTAAAGTTTGAGATAACCAGCAACGTGGGCGTGGATAATGACAACATCTGGCAAAGATGGTTTCCGGGACTGCCGGGAAGCCAGCCGAAGCCGCTCGCGTCAATAAGAGAGGCATGCGGATACTTCACGAATCGCCATATTAATACCGGTTCAACCGGCGATGCGTTCGGAGGTGCTACCAATATTGCTGCCTATTATCCCGCGACGGTTGAAGACGCCTATTTGATTAGTGAGACCCAGGATTCAGGCGTTACAGGATGCAATTAAGACGTCAGGCGCCAGGTAATCCGTTGTGATTGTTAGTTTGACAGGCGGCCCCGTGCGAAATTCACGGGGCCGCGTTTATTTTCTTAGTGTAAGTAATTGTGTGTAAGTTAGGGTGAAGGTATGGTTGTCATCCGGCTGGAGCGAAGGCGAGCGTAGCGAGCCGAAGCGAAAGACGGATGACAACAGGCAAAAAATCGGGTACGTAACCTTGTTTTTCCGCCAA
>JBDRMP010000038.1:0-12388 GCA_043811995.1 Planctomycetota bacterium | reverse complement strand
GTAAACCTTTATAGGAGAACGGGACGAGCCCACCTTTTCAAGCGAATTTCGCATGTGTCTGGGTTCCAGCTCGCTACGCTCGCTTCCACCCAGACACATGCTTGGTTAACACCAATTTACAGAAACATATTTACACTAACGGCGATTGATAATCCACCCACACATCATCATTGATTGTATAATTGATGTTGTGCGTTGCTCCATCCTTGAATTGGGTAAAGCCAAGTCCCTGACCGGCTGTAATAAACAGAACCGCCAGCATTAAATAAATCGTCATTCTTGACTTTTTCATTTTCTTCTCCTTATCAGCCGGTTGCCGCCAGTCAAACGGCAATGCCGCATATTATTCCACTCCTAAATAGGACTAAATGAATTATCGGCTTATTCGTTGTGTGAACCACAGAGAAAGAAGGTTAATTATTGCCATACGATAGTGATCGAAGTAAACTTACATGTTATGGAAATGGATAACAATAAAGAAGCGACAAGCGGGGATTATGTGGGTTTTAATAGAAATATATAATGCTCTCCATTAATCAAGTAAAACGTTAGGAGTTAAAATTAGAGGACTCTAGTATGTGGAAAAGGTTTCCTGGCTTTGTATCACCAAAGAATGCTAATTCAAAAATATGGAAAAATATGGATTTCACCAAATTTGTTTCATTGCATGAAAAAAAGACCTTATATCTTTCGAGAATAGACAAACTTGGAGACCCATTTGAAGGTTCTACCACTATTGTTAATAAATTGTTTATCCGAATGGTTAATTCGGAAAATATAAAAAGGCTTCGGAAACAGGGGGCGTCAGAAGAACAAATATCTGATATGGAAAACTTATTTAAAAAGGTGGAAAAGAAAGGGGATGAGCTTGAAATCTTAAAAGAGCTTCGCAAAGATATTTATGTAAGTTGTTGGCATTTAAGTGAACATGAATCTGCAGCAATGTGGAATCTGTACTTAAAAAGCAACGAAGGGATTGCCATCCAAAGCACTTATAAAAGGTTTAAAAATTGTTTTAATAATAAAATAGCAGAAGTGTATATAGGCCAAGTAAGATACATGGATTATCATGCGGAATTTTTGCGTCCTGGATATGGATATGGATATTATATGCATAAGCGAAAGAGTTTCGAACATGAGAATGAATTAAGGGCTTTAGTTGCAAAGCATGAGCTTTCAGAATCCTTAGGTGGTAAGCCTCGGACAGGAGATGGCATTTATGTTTCGGTTAATATAAACACTCTTTTAGAGAAAGTCGTTGTTTCACCAGAGTCTCCCATGTGGGTTGCAAATTTAGTGAAAGATGTTGTTAAGAGATATGGCCTTAGAAAGAGAGTTGAAATTTCTAGTTTAAACGAGCGACCGCTATTTTAAAGTCTTCACTGTAATAGGGGGGGAAGGGGGACATTCTACTTTTTGAGAAATCTGATACACCATACCAATTTCTCGATGAATTCATTGCCTTGACCTGATACTTGCCTGCCCCTGCAAGCAGTAGGCAGGGGTCCGCCGCAGTCGGTTTCCGCGTCTGATTTTGTCTGCCCAGCTTCGTTCAATAGTTTCGGTCAGCATCAACAAATCCGTGTTGTTTTACAGTCAGCCGGACCGCTGGTAACAGCGGGGGGCGATGCAATCGCCCGGCGGACGAGAATGAGACCTTGACAGAAGCTCGCTTCGAAAAAGGGCTCAATCAAGTACGCCTCCCCGGCTGACTTTAATCCGTGGAATCCGTGCAATCTGTGGCAAAAAAAAACAGCGTAAATCTGCGTTAATCAGCGTCAAAAAATCTCCGCGGTCTCAGCGTCCTCCGCGGTGAAACAATCATAAATATGCTCTGCCTCTCTCGGCCCAAAACTTTTTACCCTTACGCTTTGGCTTTGCACTTTTCACCTTAAACTTTGTCCGTCATCTATCAAGCATCGAGTATCGAGTATCCAGTATCGAGTATCCAGTATCGAACAACAACCCTTATTGACGATATATAACTTATGCCGTATTATGCCCTTAGGAACGTTATTATTTGAATCTCTAAGATTTTAAACAGTGAAATCTGCGTAATCTGTGGTTAGGAACAAATTATTATGACCGATTTAATTCAGCAAAAACGTGCATTCGCCGGCTGGCCTATGCTCGTCGCCTGGCTCGCGATGCTCCTTTTCGCCCTCCACGCCAGCACACATATGGTCGGCGCCGGGGACACCTGGGTCGCAATGGCCTGTGGCAGGCACTTCATCAACCACGGCGCCGATACCAACGAACCCTTCAGCGCAAACTCCCACAGGCAAGGTCCAACCCCCGAAGAGGTAAAAACCTGGCCAAAATGGGCGCAGTCGATAACCGACAAGGTCGGTCTTGATACCGTCAAGTATTGGCATCCTACCGGCTGGGTCAATCAGAACTGGCTCACGCACACGATATTTTACTGGCTGGTTCATTACTCGCCCTTCGCCGACGACGCCGACTGGTCTTTTAACGCGCTGGTTTACTGGAAATTCACGATATACATATTGACCGTGATTTGCGTCTATTACACCTCGCGGGTGCTGGGCGTGAACCCCGCTTTGGCAGCGGTCTTTGCCTGCGCATCTATGTTCATAGGCCGCTCACTTCTCGATATCAGGCCCGCAGGTTTTTCGAATCTCCTCGTCGCCGTCTTTCTGCTCATTCTTGTCCTCGCAACTTATCGCAATTATCTTTACATCTGGCTGCTGGTCCCTGTGACGGCATTCTGGTCGAACCTTCATGGCGGCTACATCTACGTCTTTATTATGCTCGCCCCGGTAGTGGTTTTGCGCCTGCTTACAATCCTTTCAAAAAGGGCTACCGTCTCCCTGCACTGCATCCTGACGTGGCTTGCCTTGTTCGCCGCAATGTATAAATATACAAGTCACGAGCCGTTTATTGCGGCTGCGCCTCTGAACGGCAAGTTTTTCTTTTTATTGGTCTTGCTTATAATCGCAAGCATTGTCCTGACTCGGTATAAGTCGGTTAACGCCGCCGGGTTTTACGGCTACCATATTATCGCGTCGCTTATCGTCTTTGCGGTCCTTCTGGCCCGGTTTTTCCCACCGGAGCAGGCAACCTGGTCGCAGGAACTGGCGGTTTACGCAGGGGAAAGCCGGCTCTCGTTCTTTATGGCCTTCGTCGCCGCGTCTGCTCTCGGCCTGGTTGTTACACTGCTCAAGGACCGCCTCGTTACGGTTTCTCCCACCGCCGTCGCCCACACCACCGCTGGCCAAACCACCGCCGTCGCCCAACCCGCTGCTGGCCAAACCACCGCCGTCGCCCACACCGCCGCCGCAGGCCTCGCCGCCTTCGTCGCTTCTATTATCTTTAATCCTTTTCACCTCACCAACCTTACACACACCTTTGTCATCAGCATCAGCCAGCACGCCGAAGGTTGGAGAAATGTCCATGAGTGGTGGCCGTCGTTTCGGTGGGGGAATCCGGTGGGGACGGCGTTTCCGTTTATGATAATGCTGGTATTAGGCGTCGGGCTTCTGGGGTTGTGGTTATTCAGCCGGCTGCTGGTTCCGAAACAGGCCAAGATGACGAAGCTGGAGCTGGAGAGGCAGGAGAGACGGAACGATATTCTGATGAGAATACTGGGATACGCATCGGCGGTAGTAGTAATCTGGGCGGTTATAATATCGTTTTCACTTGGGGAGGTGAGTTTTTCGGGATTTTTACTTACGGGTCTGTTTGTCGGGATTTTGTGGGCGAGCGTGCAAATAAGCGTGCATTTTATTTATCTAATAGTTCCGCTTTCCGTTTTTGCACTTCAAACGGCGGATGCCGGACACGGCTATTTGGGCAGGTATATCTTTCCATTTATTACGATACCCATTTACGCAGCGATGTTCGGCATAGGGTCTCAGATATCAAGCAAGCCAAAATACAAGGTTGAGAGCATATTTTTTGTGCTGGGCGGAGCGGTTGCGGCGATGATATTGTCGGCGTGGATAGTAAATCCGTTCAAGTTCAAGGAGTCGGTGTGGCATTTGGAGCAATTCTGGGGAATTCGGCGGCTGTGGCAGCCGGTTTATGAGGCGAACCTCGAGCTTACATATAAGAACCTGTTCGGCGTGCTTTATGGTATAAGTGGGTTATGTATAATTTTGTGGTTAGTTGTTCCGTTAGTAAGGGATTTGTTCAGACAAAACGAAGTTGAAATAAAGACAAAAGGACAAGCGGAAGCCGGAGAAGGGTATCAGCTGCCGAGGATAGACCTTGCGTTGATAACGATAGCGGTGTTGACGGCATATATGGCGATACGTTCGAGGCGATTTATAACAATCGCGGGATACGCGAGCTGCCCTGTTCTGGCGATGTTTACAGAGCAGATAATTTGCGCGGCGGGAGCGAGCTGGAATTTTTACAAGCACGGCCGGCTTGATGTCCCGCGTATACCACGATGGGTTCAACGATTTTTGGTATCGACGGCAATAATAGTGGTGGCTGGTCTTGGCATTTACTGGGGACATAAGTTCAAGGTGGTGTACCTTGACCGGTGGCCAAACGATACGAAGCTGACGTCGATGTTTATCAGAATGACGGCGTCGCACGCGAAGCCATTTTACGCGTGCGGGTTCATAAAGCAAAACAAGATGTCGGGGAAGATGTTTAACTACTGGACGGAAGGGGGCTTTATCGCGTGGGGCCAGGAGCCGGACCCGAATACGGGTCGGACGCCGCTACAGCTTTTTATGGACGGACGAGCACAGGCGGCCTACGACTATAAGGCATATCTGAACTGGGCGGAGATTTCATCCGGAGGCCCGATAGTTCAGCGTGCGCGAATCAGAAACCAGAACCTTACGGCGGAGGACTATTTGCAGGTCGGGCAATGGATAGAGAACGAATTAAAGAACAACAACGTATGGGTGGTTCTGATGCCGAGCAACCAGTTCGACACGGCGTTTGTGACGGGGCTTGAGCACAGCAGGAACTGGCGTGTCGTGTTTATGAACGACAAGCAAAAGCTATACGTAGATATAACGGACCCGCGAGGGCTGAAGATATTCAACGGCATTATGGACGGGACGACCGTTTATCCCAACGATTATTCACGCAATATAATAATAGCTCACACAATACTGGTGTTCGAGCAGGCGCCTGAAAGAGTGGCGACAGGGCTGGACTGCGCAATCAAGGCGCTCGAGGAGGACTCGACACGACTTCCCGCCCAATTGATACAGATATATTACCAGCAATACCCGGCGCTGCGAACGCAGATAATGGCGTTCTGGAAGCGGTATCTGGACGACTTTCTGGCCAACGAGGAGAAGTATTTGAACAGCGACGGTTATCTTAACAGGGCAACAATCGCCCTTACGGCTTTGGCGTATATAACGCCGATGGCAGAGAAGGCGAAGGAGACAGAGGTGGTGCAGCAATACCAGCAGAAGGAGAAGGAGCTGAGAGAGGTTCTGTACACGATAAACGATAAGAGGTGGTAGTTTCGTGAGAAAATAAAATATCAAAAAGTAAAAAGCAAAAAGGAACCACGGATTAACACGGATTCACACAGATTATAAATAAAAAGAGAAAAAGATGATGAGCGAGACACCCTTGAGAGTGCTGTTTGGAATACGAGCGGTTGGTAAAATGGCAAGGATACATGTGGATTGACGCGGATTTTATATAAGGAAATGGATCCCGGCTAAAGGCATGCGGGGATTGAAATAAAATGGCGAAGAGTGAGATAAGGCAGAGGACGGAAGAATGTCCAATCCTCCTTCGCGGGGTGCTACGGAGGATAAATGTCGAATATCCAATGTAGAATGTAGAAGTGAAAAGAGAAAATCAGACGCGGATTCAACCCGCTTTTTCACCACAAAGGACACGAAGATACACGAAGTAATTTTAATTTAAGATTTGAGATTTGAGAACAACGCATTTGTGGCGAATAAGTAAATAAGGAGATGGATCCCCTGCTGAGAGGCCAAGGATGCGACTTCTCGGGGACAGGCGAGCAGATAAGGAAAAAGACCAAAAATAAATACTGGATCCCCTGCTGCGAAACCAAAGTAGCAAACACTCGGGGACCCCGGTCAAAGACATACCGGGGCAGGCAGGCGAATAAGGAAGCTATGAAACAACAGATTTCGATTAGTGTGTTTTTCCCGTGTTATAACGAGGAGGAGAATATCGGGCGAGTCGTTGGGCAGGCAAAAGAAACGCTCAACGCAATGGGGGCGGAGTATGAAACCATAATCGTCGATGACGGGAGTAAAGACCGGACAGGGGAAACAGCGGATGAACTGGCCAAGACGGACAAGCGAATAAAAGTCATACATCACAAGCCCAATCGCGGATATGGGGGGGCGCTGCAATCGGGGTTTCGAGCGGCGACGAAGGAATTGGTTTTCTTTACGGACGGCGACGGGCAGTTCGATATTGGGGAAATAAGTCAGTTACTGCCGATGATAGAGCAGAACGATATTGTCTGCGGTTATCGGCTGAATCGACAGGATTCGTTTATACGCAAGATGAACGGCCGGCTGTGGACATGGCTGGTGAATTTATTGTTCGGGATGAGGATTCGCGACATCGATTGCGGGTTTAAGCTGTTCAGGCGAGAGGTCGTGGCGGATATGCCGATGTCGAGCTCGGGGGCATTGATAAGCGCGGAGATATTAGCGAGGGCGACCCGCAAGGGCTGCCGAATTGCACAGGCGGGCGTGCATCATTATCCGCGGACGGCGGGAGAGCAGACGGGAGCGAAATTGAGGGTGATTTTGAGGGCGTTTAAGGAATTGTTTGCGTTGTATAAAAAGATAAAAAAAAGTTAACCACGGATTAACACGGATTCACACAGATTATAAATCAAGGAAATAATATTTTGGCGGAAAAAGATTTGAAGCATAGCGAGTTGACAAGAGCCGTGATAGGGGCGGCGATGGAAGTGCATTCAAATCTCGGGCCTGTTTTTTTGGAAAGTGTTTATGAAGCAGCCCTGGCTATCGAACTTAATCTTCGTAATGTGCCGTATGAACGACAGAAGGCAATACCCGTGATGTATAAGGGAGAAAAAGCCAAGGATTTCTTTTGTGATTTTCTGGTAGATAGGAAAGTATTGGTCGAATTGAAGGCGATGGCAGTGCTGACAGAAGTGGAAGAAGCCCAAGTATTGAATTATCTTAAGGTAACCGGATTGCAAGTGGGGTTGCTGGTTAATTTTGGGCAGCGCAGTTTGAAATATAAACGGTTGATACAAGGGTGAGAGGTGGCGTGGATTAACACGGATTAAAATAATATGTCAAGCGGCGGTAAGAAGGTAAATTTGTTTATATACGGTTCGCTGAAGGACCCGGAGATATTCGAGTCAGTATGCGGGCTTGGATTTACTCGCAAGCGTGCGAAGGTGAATGAGCAGGCGCTTTTGGCGGAGCCGGCGTTTTTGCCCGGGCATCGGAAGGTAAGCCCGGATAATGTTTATTTTTACGCGGTAGCGACGCCGGGGTCGAAGATAGAGGGATTTGTGATTTATGACGTGCCGGAAGGCGCGATGGCGGAACTCGACAAGTACGAGGGCAAGCGATATGAGCGAGATACGGTGCGGATTCATACGGCAAAGGGAGTTGTCGAGGCGCAGGCGTATTTAGTAAGCGTGGAGGCGATGAAGAAGCACTTTGGGGACAGGTTCCACGTGAATTTGATACACGAGCTTTGGCTGCGGAAGCGAATCGAGAGGTTTTTGAAGAAAAAGACGAGGCCTGGTGACACGAGTATCGACGCGGAGCTGGAGCGGCTTGCGGAGCGGGAGCTATTGGCGACAACTGAGCGAGACCTCGTGCTGACTCATTATCGCAGCGACGCAGTGAGCGATTATTTTCTGGCCCATGAGCTGAACCGTCCGAGGCCGAGCATCAAGGACCTTTACTCAAACGGCGAAGCTATAAAATATATCAACAATTATCTTGCCCTGGTGGTCAAACAGGTTCTGCTCAACCATCTCGACGAGAGGATTCGGTCACATTTCCGGTTCGAGCTGGAGCATATGCGGACAAGCGAGCGTTATTACAAGCGTGGGTTAAGTGTGCTGATAGCACTGCAAATAATTAACAGCAACGCCTCATCGGTGGAAATGATAATCAAGCAGTGCCTTAAGACGCTGCCTTATGAGCGAAACGACCTGATAGATTACGTTAAGTACGCAGTCAGGGCGTCGCGGTATTTGTTCGATTCGAGGATTGTGGAGGCGAATTTGAACGCGATACGTTCGAATTTTCAGCCGGGCCTGGTTCCGATGGGATGCGAAGTGGAACTGAGCAATGTGGGCGGGGCGGTAGTTGACCCGGAGGCCACGGCGGAGGAGAAAAACGACGCGGTTTATGATAACTTTCAGTATTTCTGTGATTTTCAGTTAGACGTGCTTACGTGGAAATTAGGGGGGTATGTTGACGACAACAGCGGAGAATCAGACCGCGCGAGACGGCAGGGATTTTTAGAGCTTGCGCCGGGGCGATTGAACGCGGCGATGGAATTATCAAAGCCCGCCACGGCTTGTCCGTGGTTTCTTAATCAACTGATAAATGAAATGACGGCGTTTTACGACGTTCGGCCTCACAGCTTACATTTGTCATTTCAGCTTCGCAGGCATCAAATCGAGCGACAGAAGATTCTTCCGCTGGGATTCGTGAAATGCCTTCTGGTATTAGGGGGCGGGACAGAGGTGAGCCAAACGGGGCGATTATGGGTATCGCGAATGGGAGAGGACGAGATAACCCGTCAGGATTACGGGGAGGAGCTTGTATTTGCAAGGACGAGCGAAAGGCGGTGGTACGTCGGGGCGGGGGATGTCGGGGACAAGACGCCGATGTCGGCGACGACGCACGTTCAGCAGTATAAATTCATTCGGCTGGAGGGCAGGGCGAATTATGAGCCGTTGATAATGTGCCTGAAGGGATTGCAATTAGCGTATAATCCGGGCGATTATCTTACGGTGGCACAGCTGGAAAAGAGCGTGAAGTTAAAACGCGAATACGAGGAGTTAAAAAACTGGTCGGCCAACGCAACGGAAATCAGTCCCCGGACAATAAACAGTTTTCTGGAGACGATCAGAGAGGGCTTGATGAATGAACATCACAACAAACCGGAACATAAGCCGCATTATATAGAATGGGCGCTGGCGGCGACCGATATGCGGCTGCGGACGTTCAACGAGCAGCTGTCCGAGGCCCAGACGCACTAATGGGCGCTGAGTTTGGCTTTTAGTCGCTCGACAGCGAACTTAGCGACTTCATCATGGTCGAAGGCCATATTTGAGGGCAGAGCGTTAATATCGAACCATTGTGCCTCGCCGGCATCATCTCCGGCTCTGATTCGGTCAAGCCCCTCAGTGATTAGTCCAATATAGACGACGGTGATTTGCCTTCCTCTTGGGTCGCGGCCAGGTTTTCCGAAGGTTTGCATTTGCTTGAGTTTGACGCCGGCAAGGCCGGTTTCCTCAAAGAGTTCTCTGGCGGCGGCGTTTTCAAGCTCTTCGTCGATACCGATAAAGCCGCCAGGTATCGACCATTTGCCCTTGAAGGGTTCATATTTTCGTTTAATCAGCAATAATTTGACGACGCTTTCGGCGACGGCAAAAACAACGGCATCGACAGTCACCATCGGCCTTGGCCAGTCGTAAATGTATTTGCCCTGCTTATTCATACCCGTGGGTGATAGCTTAGAGATTATCCGCCAAGTAATCAATTGCCGAAAGCATTGAATGGGTATAAAATAGCAGGATATGCAAGACGTAGAAGACCTATTGGGCAGATTGGTCGAGATATCGGAAGTGAAGACGCCCGGAGGGTGGCGTGGATGGGTGGCGGTTCGCGCGGCAGGGAAGGAGCGGTTTTCGAAATTACAATGGGAAGAGCTACTGGCCGAGCCGGAAAAGCTGCTTGAGGGGGCCGAACGGACATTAAAGAGCAACGGCTGTAATATAGTTGTGGTTAAATACCTGGCCATCGGGGGCAGGGGGGTGAAAGCAGTGCTGAAACAGCATCGCCGGGGCAGGGGGGTGCGGGAGTTTTTCAGGTCGCTGGGGGCACCACGGGCGATGCGGAATTTTATCGCGGCGGTGAAGATAAGCCAGTATGGTCTGCCTGTGGCTGCGCCATTAGCGGCGGTGTATCGAAAGACATTTTTGCTGTGCAGGCAAAGCATATATATAAGCGAATACGTCGAGGGAATTAACCTGCACAGGTTTTTGCAGGATTTGCGAGTTGATAACGAAGACCGGCACAGGATAATCAAACGACTGACGGGGCAGATGGCGGAAATCCTGGCGGTGCTGCACGAGCGTGGAATGTTTCACAGGGACACGAAGGCGACAAATTTTATCGTGTCCGGCAACGGCCCCAATAATTACAAAGTTGTGTTGACCGATTTAGACGGCATAAAACAGTATTCTGCCAGACGCGAGGAATATCAGATGCGGGCGCTGTGGCGGCTGGCTGCTTCGGTGATGGGGATACCGAACGTAAGGCGGACGGATTACCTGCGGATGTTCAGGGCATACTGCGATATAGCCGACATACCAACCGACCAGCGGAGAGAGCTTTTTCGGGAGCTGGCGGCAAAGGCATTGGCCAAATACGGAAGCAACAGTCAAAGTCAGACCAGCTAATGACTTATCTGCCGAAAAATATCCTGATTATCAAGCCAAGTGCGCTGGGGGATATAGTTCTTGCGCTTCCGGCGTTGATGGCGCTTGGAAGGAGTTTCCCTGATGCGAGGATATCGTGGCTTATCAGGCCTGAGTATGCGGAGCTTGTGGATGGACATCCGGATTTGGATGAGATTATTCTGTTCGACAGGCGATTGCTGGGAAGATGGTGGTGCAATAAAAAGTCATTTTCTAATTTATCGGGACTATTGCGACGTTTACGCGTAGAGAGATTTGACCTGGTTTTCGATTTTCAGGGGCTTTTCAGGACGGGATTTTTCGCCCGCGTGACCGGCTGTAAGAAGCTAATCGGGATGGCAACGTCGAGGGAATTAGCACATTTATTTTACACGCATATAGTCCAGCAGGATTCCGCGTGCGTTCATCTGGTCGATTATTATCTGAAAATGGTCGAGGTTACGGGCGCACAGACGGGCAGGCCTGAGTTCAAACTTCCTGATGATAGGGAGGCAGCGGAAGCAGTCGAAAAGAAGTTTTTGGAAAATAAGGTCGATTTAAAAAACTATGTTGTGATTATTCCCAGCGCGGCAAGAAAAGAGAAAATCTGGCCAATTGAACGGTTCGCACAATTAGCGGACAAAATCGCTGAAAAATACGGTTCGTCAATCGTAGCAACCGGCTCGCAGGGGGAACGACAATATATCGATAATCTCGTGACGAAAGCCAAAGCAGGCATAATAAATCTGGCGGGGCAAACAACGATTCGTGAATTGACCGCGTTACTTAAAAGTGCGTCGCTGGTCGTCAGCAATGATACCGGGCCCGGGCATATAGCGGCGGCGCTGGGAGTGCCTCTGGTTATGATATTCGGGCCGGTGAATCCGGCGAGATTGTGTCCTTACAAGCGGCCTGAATGCGTGGCGGCGGTCGAGCCGAACACGATGGGAATGGCCATCGACAGTCGCAACCCCCGATATGACATTCGTCATATTACTGTCGAGCAGGTGTTTGAGAAGGTCTGTCGGCAATTGAGAAAAGTTTAGCCACAGAGTTTTTAGCCACTGAGGACACAGAGAGCACAGAGAATAAAAGTAAAACGACTCCTGACCCCTTTTATATTTTATATGAAAAGGCCATTATTGCCAGTGAAAACGGCGTTTTTATGAGAAATGACTCCTGACCCCTTTTCTTCTTAGGGATAGTCAATTCGATCGTTTGAAGATATGATACTGTACATAACTGAAAAAAACATATCTAGAAGATTCTTGATGGCCGAGATATCTTCAGTAATTTTAGCTATCCATTTTTTCTTAACTTCAGACACAGCCTTTTTGTGAAGTTTTTTTATCAATACGGTCAAATCATCGGTTGCAGGACCTTTCATCAGTTGCTCAAAAAGGTTTAATCTATTTAGATCAAAGTCGTCGTAACGATGTTGGTGAATATGAGAACCACGAGTGCTTGCGTAGTTCCTAAATGCGTTTTCAATAGATTTTTTAAGTACGCTAGCAGCATCCTTTTTCTTTTTGAAGTCCTTTGAGTTGGCATAGCTTTTAATGGCCCTATTGATATATCCTATAAGTCTTTCTTTGAGTAGATATAACTCATTAAGATAGTTCTCTAAATTGTATCTCATATATTATAATACTCCCCAAAAACTGGGCGCATGATTAAGGCGAATTAAGGTGGATTTGTCGCCTGAGACGATAACAATTTCAGGAGACAGATTCATGAAAAACAAGAGACGTAATCACACGGCTCAATTCA
>JBDRMP010000037.1:0-20449 GCA_043811995.1 Planctomycetota bacterium | reverse complement strand
TTGGCGGAAAAACAAGGTTACGTACCCGATTTTTTGCCTGTTGTCATCCGTCTTTCGCTTCGGCTCGCTACGCTCGCCTTCGCTCCAGCCGGATGACAACCATACCTTCACCCTAACTTACACACAATTACTTACACTAAGCGAAATTACTCACAGGTAACGGGCGTCGTTTTCCGTTTATTCTTGTAATATTTCTTCTATGCTTTCTGTCTGCGCATAATTCATACCTGTTGTCGGCTGAGCCGAACGATATTGCCGTCAGTGCAAAAGCCCAGCAAAAAATATCCGGCGGATATTGCGGGGTTTATTGTCTGTATGGGGCGATGAAGTTGCTTGGGGCGGATATAAACCCCAATGAATTGATAAAGCAGGAATATATCGGTTCTACGAAAGGCAGTTCGCTTGCCGAATTGAAAAGGTGTGCCGAAGACCACGGTTTATACGCAACGCCGGTCAAACGATTAACTACAAAAGACCTTCGCCGGTATCAATTGCCCGTAATTATCCACGTTAAATCGTCCCTGGCAAGGCAGGCATACGACCACTATGAATTGTTTCTCGGAACAAGAGACGGTAAGGCGTTGATTTACGACCCGCCGAGACCGATTGAATTAGTGGCGTTGCGGACTCTGGCCCCGAGGTGGGACGGCAGTGCATTGATTGTATCAGACAAGCCGATAGACCTCGGCGCACTTTTCGCGTCCGCACGCCTGCGATTCGTGATATATGCGGCGATTGCAATAGTGGTCGTTCTGGCAGTCCGGGTGGGACGCCGGCGGTGGCACGGCCATTCAGGCCGTGCTCTCACGGGCTGGAAGCCCGTGCCACAAGCGAATCTTAAAAAAGTGTTCTTGTTGAGTTTCGGCCAATGCGCAGCCCTGATACTGACTGCGGCGGCCTGCGCGTTTGCATATCATTCCATCAATGAAGAAGGATTGCTCGCCTTTCAGGAAGCTACGGCATCCGTTAAAGAGGCACATCAGGCAAATTTTATCCCCAAGCTCAGTAACGGAGAAATCCGCCGGCTTCTTATCGATGGCGAAGCTGTATTCATCGACCCGAGACCCGATTACAATTTCAAGACGAGTCATCTCAAAGACGCGATAAACATACCGCCCGACGCGACAGAAAACGACCGCGTAAAGACAATGGGCCGAATTGATAAAGACAGCAGGATTGTCGTTTACTGCCGTGAGACGGACTATCGGCAGGCGGGTATTCT
This sequence comes from Planctomycetota bacterium, assembly GCA_043811995.1. GTDB lineage: Bacteria > Planctomycetota > Phycisphaerae > Sedimentisphaerales > Anaerobacaceae > Fen-1362. The sequence goes on along the minus strand of JBDRMP010000037.1, from coordinate 19,227 downwards.
GGCTTCCGAGCTTTTATCCGACGGCTTTATCGACGTGCATATTTATAAAGGAAACTGGATTCAGTGGAGCACGAACAAAAAAGCGGATTGAGGCATCGACTCATCTACGGCCTTATGATTGTCGCCCGGCTGGCGCTTGGCGGCATTTTCATCGCAGGCAGCATCGCCAAGCTTCATCAGCCATACGACTTTTTAGGCAGCGTTTACAACTATGAGCTTGTCGGTCCCGGCCTCGGCGTCGCGGTCGCGATGGTCCTGCCCTGGCTGGAGCTTTTTGTCGGGATATGTCTTGTGGGCGGTATCTTCGTAACGGGGGCGCTTCTGGCAAGTATTGCAATGTCCGCGATGTTCAGCATCGCTCTTCTCTCAGCTTTATGGCGAGGTCTTGAGATAAGCTGCGGCTGTCTCGACCCGACTGACCCGACCGTCATAAGTTACGGGACCGCCGGACGTGCAATACTTTTGCTTTTGGTGTCTGCCGCCTGCTACGCTTACGCAGTGTTAAAATCGCCGTCTCGCTGCGACCGGCAGGTAACGAATTGACATTGGGGCCGGCGGGTTATCGAACTCACTCATCAACAGGTTTGTTAACTTCGCCAAGTAGCTCGTTAACGTCGGCCTGTTTTTGTGTTTGTGGTTTCGTTGAATCCTCAATCAGCTCCGAAAGCGGCTCGGTCATATCCACGGCCTTGTGTTCCGGTATCTGGTAAACCCACCCTTTCTGCTTTCTGGAGAATTGCTCGGCTGCGGCGAGTGCGAGCAGCTTCGCCTCCTTTTTCTTAAGCTCTTCGGCCGATTCTACTTTTCCCTTCGTCATAGTCACCGGGGACTGGTCGGCGAACTGGGCGTCGCATTTGATAAACCACTTGTCGCCTTCTTTCGCCAGCCAGAAAGTATAGGCGGTCGAATCCTTCAAACGGCAGATGTATCTTCTGTCGAACGTCAAATCTTTGCGCGAAGATTCAGCGTTAACGTCGTCGAACCTCATCTCGGCAAGGGCCGTGAAGACAACGTTGGCGACGTCATTTTTGAGCGATTTGCCTTCGGGCAGGTTATCAAGCGTGATGGTATCATTATCGCCTGCTCTGAGCAGGTATGTCTCATTGGGGTCGCTTACCGTTACCGACTCAACGTCCTCCCGCTCGACGTTGATTAGCTCCTGCTCGACGTAGTCGGTCGCCCGTTTTTTAATCCATGGAATCTGTGCCGCCGCCACATAGACCGACTTATCCTCGGCCCTTCTGACGTATGCGATACCTTCGGTACGCTGTTTTTGCTTTCCTATGATAACGCCGGTTATGAGATTCGAATCCGCCGCGAAGAACTTCACGATATTGCTTGCGTCCTTTTCGGTAACGCCGAGGTCTTTGTAGTTTTTGGGATTGTCGGTATATAGTTCCGCCGTTTTGATGTCGAGGCAGGTGGTGATTAGCTTGTTTATCTCGCTCGCCATAGCAGGGTAGTTATCCTTGTTTGCCACGACGAAGTTCTGGCGCCTGCGGACCAATCTCACCTGTTCATTGCCTTTGCCGATGATAGTGATGCTTGCTATCTGGTCCGGGTCAAGCCCCTGTATGAGGTAACCGGAAGTTCCTGGCGGCGCGTAGGGTATGCTCGAAATTTTTGACATTGCCACCGCCCAGACCACCATTGTGACGGCCACTAAACCAAGTATAAATAGATTACGGTTGTTCATATCGCCGGCTCCTGCCTGTTAACCACATCTTATGAATCGCTTTTGTGACTGATATAGTGTCTTTTCATTGCGCCGCGCCAAATGCTAATCGCCACTGCGATTACGAGTATCACAGCCGGTGCCGCCAGCATATTAAAAGCCCGCAGGACGTTACCCAAATGCTCGATGCGCTGGCGTTTCTGCCTTTGGACCTGCTGAAGCTGGCGCTGGGCTTCGATTTTTTTCAGCTCAAGGTCTTTTTTCTTCTGGGCGATGGAGCTTCCTATAATCTGCTGCTGCTCTTTATCTGTCGAGGTAATAAGGGTTTTAAGCTCGTTTTCAAAACCGTCGATTTCGGCGTTGAGTTTCGCCACCTCTTCGGCCGTCTCCGCCTCGGCCTTCGCTTCAATCTCGTCAACTACGACAAACGGTCTTCGGAAATTGCCGCGAGACCTGATTGAAATCAATTCATTCGAGCCGCCAAGCTCGTCAATGGTGTTTATCAGTAGCGCGCTGTTGTCGCCGACAATGATGGTACCGAACAGGGGATTTTGATAATACGCCATACTGTTGGTTATGAAATCGACGTCGGAAAATACGGCGACGACGCAATTCTCCGCCGCCTCGGTAAGACCGGTAATGTGCAGCGGGGGTTTCGGCGGCTCATTTGCGTCCGTTGGCTGCGAATTCGCCTGCATCTCGATACCGTCCGGAAAGGCGCTCTTGAATTTTCCCGTAACCAGATAGCCCATCACAACCGGCCTGGTGCCATCGACAAATTTTTTCATAAGTGACGGCGGGTCGAGCATCTGAAGCTCGAAGGGACTGTCCACTTTGAAACTGTTGCCCTTCGCGGTCGTCGTTACCAGCGGAATCTTCTCTATCCGGTTAGGCCCGTTCACATCGCCGGCCGGCTCTACTTCGTTCAAGACCCCCGCGAACAACACGTTGACGGTGTTGAGCTGGGCTGTAATCACGTTGTTAGGATTGAAGCAGGCTGGCGGTTCGAGTTTCAAAAAGCCGATAATTTTCTCCGCCCTCTTGCTGCCCGAAAGCGGCGCAGGCGGCGCCAACTGCCGGTCGCCTGCAAACGTCATAGGCGGCATATCAAGTCCCCAGGTATTCAATAGCTTTTTGAGATTCGAGCCGGGAGATTTTGCAGCGAACTGCGACTGGGCGGGATTCTGCTGCTCTTCGGCGTAACAATACGGGTCCACGAGGACTATCGTCCTGCCGCCTTTCAAGACAAACTGGTCTATTGCAAACTGCGTATCATCAGACAGATTTTTCGGATAAATGACCAACAGGACGTCGATATCGTTAATGTCGGCCGTCTCGGCGGGAATAATCTTCACCTCGTATTGCTGCCTGAGGTGCTGAATAATAAGCCAGGCGACCTTGGGCTGCTGGCCCTGCATACGCATCATCTGGGCCATATAGTCGCTGGCCTCGCCCATCACCGGCAGAGAGCTTAAAACCCCTATCGTCTTTTTCTGACGCGTTACGGCCCTGTCTATAAGATAACTTATGTCGTATTCGATGAAGCTCTGGCGGTCGGGCGCGAAAAACGGAATCACCTTTTCGACCCCGAACTGCGTTTGCGCTACCAGGCCGAAGAAAAAGTTTTCTTCTTCGGTTACCGGAAACTTTTTCAGCCCGTATCGAATCGCCTGCACCTCGTCGTCGGAAAACGGCCTTGGGTCGATTATCTCCAGCTTCACCATTCCTTTTGCGGCTGCGACGTACTCTTCGAGAAGCGCCCTGACGTATTCATAGTAGTTGTTGAAGTATTTAATCTGGTCGGGGCCTTTCATCGCAGCTGTCTTGGCATAGTAGAGCTTGAGTGTTATCGGCTGGTTGAGCTTGGCCAGTATCGCCTTTGTGCCGGCTGAAAGCGCGTAAAGCTTTTGCTCCGTGACGTCAATTTTCAACCGTTTGCCGACGTTCTGAGAAATGCTTATGGCGCTGAAAGTTATTACTAAAACGAAAATAACCGCGATTATTGCTCTCAGGGTCCTGCTCATCAGCTCGCCTTCCTTTCTTCAAGTATAATCGCGCAGGCGGCCACCCAGCCGACTATCAGAAGCAGAAAATAGGAAACATCCCGGAAACCGAGCACGCCTTTTTGAATCGACTCGAAGTGCGTTTGGAAACTCATCTCCTCAATCGCCGTCACTAATCCCGCCGGCATAAACGTCGAAAGATAATTCATCGTCGTCGGCATCCCTGCAAAGACAAGAACCGCACAGGCCACGACCGACAGCACAAAGGCGATTACCTGATTTTTGCTAAGCCCTGAGAAAAAGCACCCCACCGCCAAAAAGCCGCCTGCCATTAAAATGCTTCCGAGATAACCCGTGACTATAAGCCCGATGTCAGGGTTGCCGAGATAAAAAACCGTAATGACCATTGGGAAGGTAAGTGCCAGGGCAATTATGATAAACACCCATGCCGCGAAAAACTTGCCCAACACCGCCTGCGTTACGGTTACAGGAAGCGTGAACAATAGCTCAATCGAGCCGCTTTTACGCTCTTCGGCCCACAGGCGCATCGCCGCGGCTGGGACCAGAAACGCGAACAGCAAAGGCATATTGGCAAAGAACGCCTCCATATCCGCCTGGCGAATCTCATAGAAGCCGTTCTTGAATGTCAGATAGCCGGCGAAAAACAAAAAGACCACGAGGAAGACATACGCTATCGGCGTCGTGAAATACGACTTCAATTCCCTTTTGAATACCGCCTTAAAACCGTTCATATTCAACTCCTGTCCAAATTCGAATTTTATTCACCGCAGAGCACGCTGGGAACGCAGAGAAAAATATAATAAAAACTCTGCGAACTCCGCGGTCTCTGCGGTAAAATCACGCCGCCCTGTATTGTGTTATTTTGCGAAATACCTCGTCCAGCGAGCAGTTATATTCCCGGCGAAGTTTTTCAGGCGTCGAATCCACCAGAATTTTTCCGCGGGCAATGATTATCGTCCTGCTACATATTGCCTCGACCTCTTCGAGGATGTGCGTCGAGACGATGATGCATTTGTCTTTGGCCATTTTGCTGATGAGCCGGCGGACCCCGTACTTCTGATTAGGGTCAAGGCCGTCTGTCGGCTCATCGAGGATAAGAACTTCGGGATTATGGATAAGCGCCTGCGCAAGTCCCACTCTTCTTCGATAACCCTTCGACAGCGTTTCAATCGACTGATGATACACCGAATCAATCGCGCACATCGGCACAATGCGGTCTAGCGCCCTTTTGCGGTCGCTGCCGGAGATTCGCCGGGCGTCGCAGACAAAATTCAGAAAGCTGCCTACGGTCATCTCGTTATATGCAGGGACGTTTTCCGCAAGATAGCCGATGGATTTTCTGACTTCGAGCGGGTTTTTGAGTATATCGTGGCCGCAAACCGTCGCGGTGCCGCTGTCAGGCCGCAGGAAGCACGCCAACATTCGCATAACCGTGCTTTTCCCAGCCCCGTTACGCCCAAGAAAGCCCAGAACCTCGCCTTTCTGCATGTCGAACGAAACGCCGTCAACCGCGACCACGGGACCGAAACTGCGTCTCAATTCCTTTATGCTTATCATTATCTTTTCTCCTTATTGCACAAACACTTATATCGTCCAACCCAACTCTACTTGTGCAAAAATCTGCCTCTTTTAAACCGCGGAATTATAATCAAACACTGCCACGGGTCAAGATTTGCACCTATACGATTGTCATAACACAACGGTTCGGCGAGGTCGTAACCACAACGGCAGGGATTCTACCGTTGACCGCAATTGAGAGCGTTCTTAATATCTGGTAAAGTGACGTAGCACGGGCTTCCAGCCCGTGCAGACACGGCCAAGATGGCCGTGCTACGATGTTTATTTGAGGGTAAGATGCTAAAGAAACGAGCAAGCGGGATATTGCTGCACATAACATCCCTGCCCGCCTCGACTCGCCGTCTTCGGCGAGGCGGGCCGGCAAAATACGGCATCGGCGACCTCGGGCCGCAGGCGCATAGATTCGTTGACTTCCTCGCAAAAAGCAAACAACACTTTTGGCAGGTATTATCCCTGAACCATACAACACCTCAAAAAGGTTATTCGCCTTACAACTGCTCATCCGCCTTTGCGGGAAATCCCTTACTAATCAGCCCCGAACAGCTCTATCGAGAGGGTCTGCTGAAAAAAGAAGAGCTCAGGGACATGCCGGCTTTTTCACGAGACCGCGTGAAGTATAATAAAGTCGCGGCTTATAAGAACCGGCTGTTCGCGACTGCCTTTGGCCGTTTTCAAAATCGCCTCAAATCAGGTAATTACGCTGCCTTCAAAGCGGAAAATTCGTCCTGGCTCGATGATTTCACAACTTTCGTTTCTCTCCAAAGGCGATTCGGCGGGCGAAAATGGAACGCCTGGCCCACGCAATTAAGAGACCGCAAAAAAGAGGACTTGAAAGCAATCCGCAGACAACTGAGCGAAGAGATTGAATTCGAGTGTTTTTTGCAGTTTGTTTTTTTTGAGCAATGGTTTGCCTTGAAGCGATATTGCAACCGAGCAGAAATTCGAATCATCGGCGATATCCCTATTTACGTAACTTATAACAGCCCGGACGTCTGGGCGAATCCTCAAATTTTCAAGCTGGGCCGGAACAAAAGGCCTGAATACATAGCCGGCGTGCCGCCGGATTATTTCAGCCGGACGGGACAATTATGGGGCAATCCCGTTTACAACTGGAAGAGCTTAAAGAAGACAAAATATCGCTGGTGGATGCAGCGAATAAAGCACAATCTGAAGATATTCGATTTCGCCCGCATCGACCATTTTCGCGGCCTAATTGCCTACTGGCAGATACCCGCTCATCATAAGTCGGCCAAAAACGGCAAGTGGGTGAAGGGCCCAAAGGACGACTTTTTCAAAGTGCTTTTGAAAAATTTCCCCGAAGCACCTTTTATCGCCGAGGATTTAGGCCATATAACAAAAGACGTCAGAGACCTTATTAAAAAATTTGACATCCCGACAATGAAGGTTCTGCAGTTTGCCTTTTCCGGCAACCCGTCTAAAAATACGCATCTGCCGAACAATTACAATGAAAACTGCATCGTTTACACAGGCACGCACGATAACAATACAACAAGGGGCTGGTTTAAAAAAGAGGCCTCAAAACAACAAAAGAAACGCTTAAGGGAATATCTTGGGCAGAATGTTACTGCTGATAATGTAAGCTGGCTTCTTATACAATTAGCGATGAGTTCCGTCGCACGATTGGCTATAATCCCCGCCCAGGACCTTCTGGCCCTGCCCGCATCGGCAAGAATGAACAATCCAGCTAAAGAAAAAGGCAACTGGCTCTGGCGCTTGCCCCCCGGCCAACTTTCACCAGCCGTTTCGAAAAAACTAAAACAACTTACCCAAACCTGCGCACGCGACTAATAGCTTTTGCCTGCCCTGCGTAGCGCAAGCGAAGTAGGGTCATTCCCGCGCAAGCGGGAATCCAGTATTGTAGGATGAGTTTTCCTGCCCCAGAATGCAGTAGTCGGGGGAGCCCATCAATCCTAATTTATTGAAAGTCAAATTTGTGTCTTCGGGTCTTTATGGTAAAAATCCGAAATCCAAAATCATCAATCAGCAATCATAAATCAGAGATGCGTTAAAACTTTTTATTGAGTATTTCGATTGCACGTCGGCAGAGCTCCCGGCCATAGTCGGCCCAGACGCCCTCGCCCCAGTATCGATAGCAGCTTGTCTGCGTCAGCAGTAAATGATAAAGGGCATTACGAAAACGCGGCTCTGAGGGGGAAACGCCCTTTGCCAGGGCTTTCTGACTGAATAATGCGCTTGCCTGCTCCATCGGGCCGAGGACTTTTTCGTAACCCTTCACCCAGGAAATGTTGTTTGTCCAGCTTCCGCCTTCCATATTAAATCGCCAGTCCTCTTTTTTCAGCTGGCTGATGACCTTTTCGAGGGCTTCGGGGCCGGCCCCATCCTTAAACCGCTTCCAGATATGATGCTGGAATATGGGCTGAATAGCGGGAAAATCCTCCTCCTTTACGCCCAAACTATCTAAGTATTCGAGATACTCCGTCACGTTGACCGCGGGAGTCGGCGTGCCGCTACATTCCGCTATCGCATCTTTGTATTTACCGGGGAACTCATTCATCATTACGCCGCCGTTTTCGCCGTCGGCGATTTGAGTTACGAGGGACGGGATCGATTTTCCGCCGAGGTCAATTCGATTCAGACCGAGCGCCTCGTAGTATGGCTGCATCTGCCCGATGAGCTTGGTGTCGCTGCCCTGTGTTTTGATAATGGCCGTTATCGAAAGCGTTTCTCCGCCGGAGTTTTTCGCTATGAGCCGGTGTGGCCGATGAGGGTATTTTAGTCCTGAGCCGTCCTCGACGTGCTCGACCGTATGCTCCTGGACGAGAATCCATCGGTAGCCGCAATCCTTTAATGTCTTGACGAACTGGTAGAAGACGTCAGGATGGTTCGGCAAAGCCATCTCGGCCGGCGAAAAGCCCCTGATTCTTCCCATCGCCTCAAGGCCGAACAGCCCCGCGAAAAAATGCTGCCACGCCCCAACGTGCAGCCGATAGTCCTGTGTCGGGGTCGATGGCGCAACAGCGTGTCCCCAGGCCGAACCCAGCCACTCGACGCACCCACGATATTTGGGTTCGCACGTTATTATTTTGAGCGCGTCGAACACGTCGTCGAGCCCCATTTTTCGCATTCCGTGAAGCAGCGTGCCCGAATAATCGAGCATACATCTCGGCTGCTTGCCCTGTTTTAGCAGCTCAGGTATGAAATCACCCATCCGTTTATAACACAGGTGAAACACCGTAGCGTTGTGATTGTCGCCGGTATTCGGGTGTCTCATCATATACGCTAAATTACTGATTTCGTCCGCTTCGGTAAGCTCCTCGTCGGGGTCCGGTATGATTGGCTGGTGCATATGCAGGGCTATGGCGTAGGCACTTTTGACGTTATCCCACTCAATCGAACTCTCCGGCAAAAATACCTGATTGCCGTTCATAGCTGAAGTGATAAGGTCCTGCGAACCGGAAAGGTTCGGCACGCCATCGACATATTCCGGAATCTTTAACATTTTTCTCATCTTGCACCGTGATAGAACTTACCGCAAGAAAAAACGCGTATTTTTATGCGTCCTTATTTATTCAGAGAACCGAGCCAGGGCTGCCGGGCGAAAGGCGGCAGCGCAAAAGATTCTCCGACAAGCCGGACGTCGACGCCGGTGGACGACGTCATCCCGCCCGCCGCCGGCAGGTAGCAACCCATTGTGTAATCTGGGTCGGATGAACCTCATACTTGCTGGCAAGCTCCGCAATGGTTTTTTCGCCTTTGGCTGCCCAAAAGCAACCTTTGCCTTGAATTGAGCCGTGTGATTGCGTCTCTTGTTTTTCATGAATATGTCTCCTGAAATTGTTATCGTATCAGGCGACAAATCCACCTTAATTATGCCTAATCATGCGCCCAGTTTTTGGGGAGGATTATACCTTACAATGCCATAATGTAACCTCACAACGCCACGATAGGTTAAGCAACATCTTTTCTGTAAATTTTGTTCTGGCCTGAAGCGGGTTCATCGTTCTCCACATCCATATTCAGATACCTTTTACCCGTCTCCCATTCCTCACTCAACTCCATCAGTATAGCACTTACCAGCCGAAGCAGAGACGCTTCATTCAGGAATAATCCTGCCACACGTGTCCGGCGATTAAGCTCCTTGTTCACACGCTCGAGCATATTCGTCGTCCATATCCTGCGGAATATGTTCTCCCTCCGTAGAGAACAAAATCAGTCATTTTGTCCTATATGCTCGGTTCAATTGCTGACAGAGTTATATACAGAAAGACATTTCTTCGCCGCCGCGTCCCATGTAAGGTTACGAATTTCATCACTCGCAGTGGTGCGCAACTGCTCGGCAAGAAAAGGATTATTCAGGACATCTACGATTTGGTCGGCCATCTTGTTGGCGTCCCAGAAATCGACCTTCAACGCCCCGTTACGCAAAATCTCTCCCACACCCGTGGTTTTGGATAGTATTACCGGAAGACCCTGCCGGACCGCCTCCAGCGCGGTAAGCCCGAATGGCTCGCTGACGGACGGCATTACGTATATGTCAGACATTCGGTAAGCGAGGTCCACCTGCCCGCCGCGAAGAAAACCCGTGAAGAGTATCCTGGAACCCAGTCGTCTTGATGCGACCATCTCCACGATATCCGGGGCCAAATCTCCCCAGCCCGCCATAACAAATTTCACATTTTCACATTTGCGCAACACCTGCTCGGCTGCTTTTACAAAGTATTCGGGCCCTTTCTGAGAGGTGATGCGGCCTAAAAAAAGCACTCTCGCCCCGCGGCGTTTGTCAAAAACCCTCGTGTCCGCCGGCTTGGGATTTATGCCGTTGTGGACCACGTGGATTTTGTTTGCCGGCACGGCATAATGATTGACAAGGATATTAGCTGTATAGCGAGAAACTGCTATTACCGCGCAGGCCCTTTCCATTCCCTGACGTTCTATCTCGTAAACGGCACGGTTGATGTGCTCCCCGGAACGGTCGAATTCGGTGGCGTGAACGTGGACAACCAGCGGTTTTTGAAGCGCATCTGACAATGCGACCGCCGCGGGGAAGGTAACCCAGTCGTGCGCGTGAATCACGTCGAACGTTTTGTCTTTAACCAAATCAGTGCAGCGATTTGCGTATTCATAGACCCTGTCAATGAGATTTCCGTCATATCCTCCCGCCTGGCCGGTCCCCATTACACGGACCGGACGCGACCTGTGATAAGGATTAGGCAGCTTATATGGGACGACCCTGAAAACCACGTGCCTTAGATTGTCGAGAGGTAATCCCGTCCCGCAAAAACCCGCGGCTGTTGCGTCCAGGTCCTCGGTATTGGTCGGAAGCAGCATTACAATATCGAGGTCGAGGTGCTCCATCGCGCACGCCAATCCATAGCAGGCGGTTCCAAGCCCGCCGCTTATAAAAGGCGGAAATTCCCATCCTAACATCAAGACGCGCATTGGTTTTGCCTTCCTTCGTCATCAGCGAGAAATCCGGTCACTTCGCATAAGCCGAGCGGAGTTATCTGATACCAAGCTCCCGTTTAAGCTGAGCTTCAGCTTCGTGCCAGTTTTTTTCTTCCTGGCCCGCGGGGCAGCCCTTTTGACGCCAGATTTCATTTGCGCGTTGTTCAATCTGCTGATGTGTTAGCGATGAGGCTGTTTTTGTTTTGCCGACGCTGACAACCTTGTCCGCAGTTCGAGGACTTTCGGGGCTGGATAATCCGACCGACGACTCGTTCTCTGAGGCCGAAGGCGTCTTTTGACCGATTGAACTGCTTTCAATTTTTCTGCTCGTTTTAGCCATCTGCTGTCTCCTTTTGCGATTCTTCAGGCAACTATTTGGCCTGAAAGACATTGTTTTTGCGGTTTAAATTTGTTTTGTAAAGAAACCTTTTTCAATTTATATGCGATTGCGCAGCCGATAACACATAGGCAAAAACCGCAAAAGCCGTAAGGAAATACCTTAACGGAGGGTATTTGCGTCCGAGACGTGCTGTAACCTCAAGCTGAGTTTATTGCTTGTGGGAAAAGAGGGCACAGACGAATAGCCTGCCAAGAAGAGTCCGCCGCTGTAAAAACCGGCGTGGCCGCCGGGATGAAAGATGTGCCCACAGAGCCTGTGATTATTGAATCAGCAAAAGTCCTCGGCAGCGACGACATTTAATCGCCCAGCCGAGAGATGTCGATTCGCAGCGCATTCGCACGATGATGCAACAGAAGAAACTTTCCGACAAGGAAGCTGAATTCTATAAAAAGGCTGATTAATTTTGAGAGGTTAACCAGCAGCGAAAATAATTGATAAGTGATAAAACAACCTATCAAAACAACCGAAATATTATACAGCCTGTTATGGGCAAATAAATCCCTGGGCAAAACCTTAGAACAAAAGAGACTGTAGTAGCTTTACAGAGCAAATGATACTTAAGGCGTTTGGTTACAATGAGTTATATAACGTTCAAGCTATCTAATCGCAACTCCTGGCATCCGGATATAGCGGATTCAAGCCTCAGCCCTTGGTTCCCGCATAATTTTGTTGTAAGTCAGAATTGCCTACTAAGCGGCATACTCTGTAACCTTGCTAAAGTGTCCAACAAAACGTATAAATTCGAAGAAAAGAGGGAATCTTGACTCTGTTGGCGTATTACAGTATAATTACAACTCAAGGGAGAAAACGGTCAACCCGGATGGCAGAGAAAGGGTATGAGCTTATACAAGGCGAATTGGTCTTAAAAACCAATGTTATGAAGTTAGTAACGAGGAATCAGAGCGGCCCTTTAGGGAACAGTAGAGTATGCCAATAGATACCCGCATAATTAAAGCAAACAAGGCAGTTGAGGTTTACATCACAGCGTCGGCAACTCCAGAGATGCCAACCAAACTACAGGCAGAAGAGCTTTTTTCGGGTATCAAGGAGGTTTTGGACTCGAACGACGTGCGAATATTTCAGGAGCGAGTGTTTGGTACCCCGAATGCTTTGGACATTGCCTGTTCAATAAGGTCCAATATATATGGGCTGTTTGACGATGGCGTTGAGCCCACTTGGCTGGTTGTTCCAGAAGGAATAAATGGGCAAATCACCGGTGTGCAGATACACGCTGTCGGCGGCTGTGGAAGTCCGGAAATTCTGTATTTGGAAGGTAAACCCTGCGGACGAATCTTACGCAGCAATCGGGGCGAGTACCTTATGCTGTCAAATATATCTTCCCGCAAAGGAGGCCGTGCAACCGACCAGGCACGAGAAATGTTCGAAAAAGCCGAGTCAATTCTAAAACAGGCACGCGCCGACATGTTTACAGTGCTGCGCACATGGATATGGCTTGGTGACATTCTCTCCTGGTATGACGATTTTAACAGTGTGAGAAATGAGTTTTTCATTGAGATAGGGCTTATCGGAAAAGATTCTGACAATAAACTGCCTGCCAGTACAGGAATAGGCATCGTGCCCGGTAATGGTGCGATTCCTGCGATGGACCTTATCGCCATAGTTAAGCCTAAAAATTCGGTGGAGTATCTTGACGCAGGCGGAAACCAGGATTCAGCTTTGGAATATGGCTCGGCGTTTTCACGTGCTTCAAAGGCGGTTACACCGGCAGGAAGCACTGTGTTTGTCTCCGGTACAGCTTCTATCGGTGCAGATGGTAAAACCAAACATGTCGGAGATGCTCACAAGCAAATCGAAACGACAATAAAGAATGTGCGGGCGGTTCTACGAGATATGCAATGCAGCGACGCGGATGTCGTTCAGGCCGTTGCTTATTGCAAAACCACGGAAATCGAAAAGATTTTCCGTCATCAATGGGGCGATTTGCCCTGGCCGAATCTAACTGTCGTAGCCGATATTTGCAGGGACGACCTGCTTGTCGAAATCGAAGCAACGGCTGCAATTGCCGGATAACCGAACCAGCGTATTATTATTAAGGTGTATGCTTAAAAGGTGTTTAACGTAATCGTCGATAACAACTATTAAAATGCGGTCGCTTGAGCAAAAAATATCCTGGCGAAATTGGAGTTTCCCTGCAGGCTCCATAATATTTTTTGTATGCTTTTATCTGTATGTCTGGCTATTTATCGAACCCCGTCTTATTTATCACGGCTTTGTAACTTTCTTCATGGCTTATCCTGCTTTTTCAGTGGACTTGGAGTTTCTGACGAACTCTCTGAGCTATCCAGGCGGCATGGTTGAATATGCAGGGGGGCTTTTATCACAACTGTATTACTTCTCATGGCTGGGGGCACTGATTGTCACAGTAGTCGCATGGCTTATGTACATTGCCACCAGGATACTTATCAGGTTGTCGGCACCCGCACCTGCGAAACCGCAGGTACGGACAGAGCAAATATTAAAGCTTATATGCTATATACCGGCAGTGATGTTACTGATGATGCATAACCGTTATGATATTCAATTAACCGCTTTTATAGCTTTATTAGCGGCACTCTGGTTTTCGGTTGCGTATGAAAGTCTATCTTTACGCAGCAGTATTTCCCGGGCGGCGGTATTTTTGGTTATGTTAGTCCTCCTCTACTATATTGCTGCCGGTGGTGTGAGTTTTGTCTTCGCACTTTTGGCAATAATTTATGAACTTTTTGTCGGACGGCGCAGGGGCCTCAGTCTGCTATTTTTAACAATCGCAATCGGCGCCTATGTTGTCCTCAGATATATTTTCAATTTAGAAGCTGAAATGATATATCTGCCATTGCTCAAGGCCCCATTAGGGTATGACACGCAACTTATTGTAATTTGTGTTTATTTTTTCTTTCCGCTGGTGTTATTTGTAGCGGGGCTACGGCAAGTTAGAGAATGGACCTCCGTCGACATGCCCAAAATGCATGCCGAAGGTAAATCCTCGGTAGCAAAGAAGACCCAGTGGTTCTTGCGAAGTGGCAAGGGTAAATGGGCTATAGAAATGTGGCGGCCGATTATCCTTGTCATAGTAATTATTTTTGTTTCGTTCAATGGTACGAGGAAAAAATTGATACAGGTGGACTACTTTGCGCACCACAGGATGTGGCCTGAAGTTCTGGAGACAGCCGGCCGAATCAGACCTGAATCATATGATGCCTCCTGTATCCACGATATCGACCGGGCACTGTATTATTCGGGCAGGCTTGGTGATGAGATGTTCTGTTACCCACAAAAGCTTCCAGCTTTGCTGCTTAACATCGACGCAAAAGTAACTGCCATGATATGTATGAAAAGGAGCCAACTGTTTCTGGAGCTTGGATACACCGGTGGTGCCGAAAATGATGCTTTTTCATTTATGGAGATCAAAGGAAACAGTCCTTTAATTCTTGAACAGCTTGCGAAAATAAAACTGGTCAAAGGCCAGATTAAAGCAGCAAAGGTATTCTTGAGAGCTTTGAGCAAAGATTTGATATTTGGCCATCGCGGGCGAGAGATGCTTCGGCGTCTTGAAGAGGACCCGGAAATGGCCAGCGACAAAACAATTCAACATATACGCTCGGTTGCGTGCGAAAAAGACATTACGTCTAAGGCAGATGATCTTTTCCGTCAGCTTTTGGATAAGAATAAGAATAATAAGATGGCGTTTGAATATATGATGGCCTTTTATTTGTTAACAGGTCAGACAGGAAAAATCGTGGAGAATATCGGCTACCTTAACGAGATGGGATATAAGAGATTGCCGCGGTATTACGAGGAAGCAATTGCAATGTATACAACAGGCTCAGGCGGTAAAAATATAGAACTGCACGGCTGGCAGCTAAGGCCTGAAACCATAATGCAGTGTATGGAATTTGGCAGAATTTTCAATCAAAGCGGCGGTTCGCACGACAAAGAAAGTGCAAGGAACGCTCTCGTATCGAATTTCGGAAAGAGCTATTTTTTCTATTTTGGTTTTGGACTTCCCAAAGCGATAAAATGAAGAAGCAATCCGTTTATCTAACACTGTTTTTTTTGATTGTTGCAGTGGCGATTGTGCTGTGGGCCGCGTGGCGCACGGAAACAGCAGCAATCAAAGAGTATAAGTCCATCCCAAGTGCAGCAAAAATTGAACCGGATTACACAGGAACGGTCATTCCACCAAATATAGCACCACTGAACTTTATGGTTCTCGAGCCCGGCACAGCATATCTGGTTAAAATAACTTCGACAAATGGTCAGCCTATCGATGTGTTCAGCAAAACTGGCAGCATTAAAATACCACAAAGAAAATGGAAACAGCTTTTAACCGAGAATCGAGGGCAGGAACTGGTCTTAGACATTTACGTAAAGGATAAAAACAGCGAATGGAGTCGGTATGAAAAAATAAACAACAGGATAGCCGAGGAAGAAATTGACTCCTATCTTGTGTATCGCTTTATGAAGCCAATCTTTAACTGGTGGAGAAATATCGGCATCTATCAGCGCAACCTCGGCAATTATGACAAAAGGCTGATTTTGCACGGACGCTCGTTCGACCACGGCTGTCTTAACTGCCATACATTTCTAAATAATAATACCAGTCGCATGACAATAGCTATTCGCGGCACTACCTACGGCAATTCAACATTGATGGCGATAGACAGAAATATCAGTAAAATCGACACAGCATGGGGCTATACATCGTGGCATCCGAGCGGTCGGCTGGCAACATACTCCATAAATAAGGTTCGGCAGTTCTTTCATGAAACCACGGATGAAATTCGTGATGTCGTTGACCTTGACTCAGCAATATGCTATTACGTAGTTGACAGTCAGCAGGTAAAAACTACACCGGGGCTATCCGAAAAGAATAGACTGGAAACATATCCGACCTGGTCTCCGGACGGCCGATACCTTTATTATTGCAGTGCCCCAATACTGTGGACCGACCGCGAGAAATTACCGCCTGAGCGTTACGATGAAGTCAAATATGATTTGATGCGAATCGGTTATGATGTGGAAATAGACAAATGGGGTCAGCCGGAGACAGTTCTTTCGGCGAAAGAAACAGGAATGAGCATTTTGTGCCCACGAATTTCACCGGACGGCAGGTTTCTGGTATTCTGTATGTGCGAATACGGCTGCTTCCCCATTTACCAGCCCAGTAGCGACCTCTACATGATGGAGCTGCAGACCGGCCAATACCATAAACTTCCAATCAATAGCGAGTTTTCGGAATCCTGGCACAGCTTCTCCAGCAATAGTCACTGGCTGGCTTTCAGCAGCAAAAGGCAAGATGGTCAGTTTACCAGAATATATTTCAGCTATGTTGATAAGGATGGAAAGGTTTATAAACCCTTCATTCTTCCGCAAAAAGACCCTGCATACTACGATTCATTGCTTCAGACTTACAGTGTGCCTGAATTAATTGAGAGCCCTGTGAAGGTCAGTCAAAATGTACTTGCACGAGCAGTGCATCAGGCCGAAAAAATTGAAGTTCATCTTCCCCTCACAGGCGCAACTGTAAAGGCAAAAAGTACTGACCCGTGGCAACAAGGCCGATGAGCTAAATTCCACCAAAAAATTGGGTTTGTTTGGGTTTGTTTTGGGTTTGTTTTCATTTCGCTCGAATAACCGTGGATGACAATATTCAAGCCTTTAAAATGGCTGTTGAGGCAGGAATTTATCCTGTGCCTAATATAATTATTGGTTACGACAAGGATAGCCGAAAACATCGCTTCGACACAAAAGTGTGCTACAGGCGTGCAACGCAAGCATGTTGAATCAGTAACAGCAGAACCTAAGTTGTTACCTGCGAATGCTTTACCTACGAATAACGAGAATGGAGGCGGGGGGATTCGAAACCCAAAAGTGCCATTGACAACATCTGAACAACCCCCTAACAAAAACACTACAAAACTGCTACAACATCAAACATCTCAAGAAGTTACGAATTTTCAAATTGAACAAAAACAAACAGATTCACAACAGAACAATGACACTATTTTGCATAAAAAGTGTGCTACAGGCGTGCACTACGAACAATCAGACCCCGACTTGGAACTTGTTGTCAAGGCCTGGCCAGACCTACCGGAACATATAAGGGAAGCAATTAAGAGCCTAATTCAATGTAAAAATAATCACACAAATACTTAGGAGGTTCAATCATGGGATTTGACTGTACGTTACATGTGGTTGATGAGGCATTAATTCGCTATGAGTTTGTGCCTTGCCTTCTTGGTAAAAAAATCTGCACTTCTCCTTTTGATTCCCGCCCTGATTCAACAGAGATATGGGAACGTGTAAGGAACGCTTTGAATAATAAACTTATTATTGATGATGAAATCTGTTCTCCCAAAACGACCGCAAAGCTGGTATCCCAATTCGCTGTGGTTTATTGTGCATCTGTGTTGCCTTATCATTATGAGCGTCGTGACTGCTTATCTTTATGTGATTATTATAAAAATGCTTCAGAGAAATATCGTGGAAATCCAGAAGAACTATTTGATGAACTACTTGCTGTTTATCCTGAGCTAAAAGGCAACATTCCTCAAGAAATTGAGGAGAATTATTGTACAGGCATTTATATCCCGGCAGCTAATGTTCCCAAGTTCCTTAAAGAGACAAAACTTGATTATGGATCTTTTAGAGGATTATGGCTAATTTTAAAATACGCTGAGCAAAAAGGCCTCGCTTACTGGGAAGCAACTGATTTACCGCTTGAGATGATTTGTCCCGTTTTTTCATACCCAATTAACCCTAAATAAACAAAATGACCGTCCTAAAAGGGTTTATTCTTTCTCTATACCGCCGCCGCCAAAGGGGGATGGCCGGGTGGGGCTGGTTGCCAAAGTATAATACTCCCCGAAATTGAGACCAGCATATAAGGTGTAAGTTGTGTTGTAATTTTATCGGCAATGCGGTATGAAAGGAATCGGAATTATGGCACAACATCGGCATTTTGGCAAGGACTTCAAGGCAAAAGTGGCTATTGAAGCGATCAAGGGTGAAAAGACCCTCAACGAGATAGCTTCTATGTATGAAGTTCATCCCAATCAGGTATCGCAGTGGAAGAAGCTGGCACTTGAGAAGCTGCCTGAAGCGATGGCGGATGGTCGCAGCAAACAAGCTCGTCAGGTTCAGCCTGTAGATGAGGAAAAGCTTCATCAGAAGATTGGTCAGCAGGCGATAGAGATTGATTTTTTGAAAAAAAAGTTGCGTCAATTGGGACTGCTCAACGAGTAGAGATGATGGACAGGAATAACAAACATATCAGTGTTCGCAGACAATGCGAATTACTTGATGTCAATCGCAGCCGGCTGTATTATTCGGCCAGCGTGGTTAATGAAGAGAACCTGCGGATAATGAATCTTGTCGACGGGGAATTTACGGAGCATCCGTTTACAGGTGTCGACAGAATGGTCGAGTTTTTGAGGCGGGAGCACCGTCTTATTGTCAACCACAAGCGTATCCGCAGACTTATGCGTAAAATGGGTCTTATGGCCATATATCCGAAGCCACGGACAAGTTGTCCTGCATCGGTATACATGAAATATCCGTGCCTTTTGAAGACGACAGCAATAGATGCTCCCGATATAGTGTGGTGTTCGGATATCACTTATATTCGGCTCAAGGGCGGATTTATGTACCTTGTCGCGATTATGGATTATTTCAGCCGATATGTACTGAGCTGGTCGGTCTCTAACAGCTTGGAATCGCTGTTTTGTCTGGATGCGATGGATGATGCATTGTCACTATCCAGGCCGCAGATATTTCATTCGGATCAGGGCAAACAATATACGAGCACAAAGTTTGTTGACACATTGAAAGCCGGCGGCATTCGTATCAGTATGAGCGGCAAAGGTCGCGCGTTTGATAATATCCTTGCCGAGCGATTGTGGCGAACAGTGAAATATGAAGAGGTTTATTTGCGGGAGTATGCAAACGGCCACGATTTGATAGGGTCTCTGCGGCGGTATTTTGATTATTACAACAATCATCGTCCGCACAGCAGTCTGGGCTATCGGGTGCCTTCGGAAGTGTACTTCGATGGGCGCGATTCGCTTTGCTCCGCTTCGGCTACGCCTCCGCTCCGCAAAGCGAAAGAGGCAGAAGAACCGTTA
>JBDRMP010000036.1:0-2583 GCA_043811995.1 Planctomycetota bacterium | reverse complement strand
CTAAAAACTATTTTGAGCGCGCAAAACAGTTGATACTTGATGAGAAAAGAAGACTGCGTGCGAAATTTCTACAGTTTAAGTTTCACGAAATCAATTGCAGCGTGCTGGAATCGGCGATAGGCCGAGGCGACAGACGCCTGTGCGACGTTATTGAGGCTGCCTGGCAAAACGGCGCGAGATTTGATTTGTGGAACGAATGTTTCGATTACGAGCTTTGGCAAAAGGCTTTTGACAAATTCGAAATGGATATTGACGCCGCTGCACAGAGGCGGTTTGGAGCCGACGAAGTCCTGCCATGGGAGCATCTTGGCGGCCCGGACAAAAACTATTTGCTTGACCACCTGAATAAAGCAATGGAAAAAGCTAAAACTTAAGAGCGAAAAATCAGGGCTTAAGTAAAAACTTTGTGAGGTCAATAAATAATGGCTCAAACTTCGGGGTTTTACCATAAGCTTTTCCGCAGCAAATCCTTGTGAAGCCAAAAACATGTATTTATTGCTTCCGTCAGGCCTCCTAACAAACGGTACAAAAGAAAATCCGGATTATCCGGTAGCGGTTGACTGAGATAAACTAAACGATCGCAAATGCTTGGATGTTCTTCAACAAGCCAGCCCAAATAAATCATTACCAACACAGCTAACAAGACCAGCCGACAGATCGCAGACCAACGAAACGTTCGTATCTTTTCGAGATTTACCTGACTCTTGAGAAAGCGAATCCCTTCTTCACATTCCCATCTTCGTATATAGAAACGCAATACACGTTTTGCATCCTTAAGATTTTCTACAGGCATATTTGTCAAGAGCATCATCGGTTTGTCGCTATTGATTCCATTAAAGCTTTACGTTTTAACAGGGTGTTCGCTTAGCATAGTGTGCACCCATGCCTCATCACATAGCTCCAGAACTGTTGCCAGCGGCCCTTGGTCTCTTTCAATGTTCGTAGTGCCAATACGCAACTTGCACCGTCCTGTTTCCACCTCGAACCTGAAATACACATACGCTGTTTAATCAAAACCTTACAAGCTGCCTCCGTTACGCCGCTGCCAATGGGAAGATTATCTTCGATATGACGGGCGTAAGACATCTTACTCCTATGATTTTTGTAATACGTTATAACCTGCCGGATTTCTTCATCACGCTCAATAAAATTTTTCTTATCAAGATTGGTCCGCTGTGCTTGGAGTTCCTTGACCAATCGTCCGGCAGCGCCATGTTTATGTTTAAGGTCATGACTGAAATTATCTTCCCAAATCTTCTTATTTGTTTGGTCCCGACCGAAAATGGCAGATGCGGCTTTGCTTATGTATTCTCTTGCATGATAAAAGTCAAGAAGTAATCGTTTAGTATATTTTTTGAGAAACGTCCAGTTGTCCTTTGCCCCATCCGCCAACCCTATATAAAGCACATCTGGAAACTTTTTCTTAACCAGCTCAATTTCACGGGAAAACTTTTCTTTGAATTTCTCTTTGCCGTACTCCGGAGTAGCACTGCAATAGATGGTATACAGTCTTTCGCCGTAGTTATCGTAAAACGCTATAGAACCGCACATGGCCTCTCTCCAGCCGTCTTTGTGCATAAGCATACAAGTGCCATCTAAACCCAAAGTAATCGAACGGACAGGCCTGTCAAATTCAGGCAGATCATATTCCCATTCGGTTTCATAACATTGCGCAATACTGCCGACAAAGTCGCTAAGCTTCTTGGTGTAATTACGGGATATATCTCTGCCATTACATTCAAGCAAATCCTCACGTATTGAATCAGCGCCAAAGCGGGCATATTTGCCGGATACAATCTGACCGTATCGCGGCGTGGAATTGAGAACCATCCGGCCATCTTCTTCCAGCGGCACATAGGCCCGACCACCTTTGGATGTCTGATAAGTATGACGCTTAACCTGTACCGGCCCGTATGGAGTTTCATAGGTCTGCGGGGCATAGTCTTTAACTGTATGCTTTATGCCGTTGACACGTATTGGTTCACCATTCGTGTCGAACTGCTTTATCATCGGTACCATAGCGACCTGCCCAGCCTCGTTGAGGGACTGTTGCAATGCTTGCTCGTCCTTTAGCATTTGTCCTGTTAATTCGATAGTAAACTGAACTGTCAATTTGTCACCTTTGTGTTCGATTAATTTTGCGTGCATGGCAAAAACTCCTTCAAAAAAATTCGTAACCATGCCACTATCATCGGACAAACACAGATAAATACTTGAAATATAACACTATCTCAAGCGAACACCCAAAACCCTTGCAGAAATGGAGCATCGCAAATAATAAACAATTTGCAGGATGACTCAAAATGAATTATTCTGTAGTGATTGGCCGAGTGGCGGAATGGCAGACGCTGGGGACTTAAAATCCCCTGCCCGCAAGGGCGTGTGGGTTCGACTCCCACCTCGGCTATGTGGTAGTAGCATTTGGGGCTTGGCGTTGGTCGCGGGTGAGTATTGGCCTGTCGCGAGGCTGGGCGTCTTTTGCCGGGGGGCGAACGCAGTAGCAGAATTCAACGACATGGATTGGAGATAAATTGTGACAGACAAGAGATACAATTTGGATGATGTGCAAAGGCCCAATCTCTA
>JBDRMP010000035.1:0-34211 GCA_043811995.1 Planctomycetota bacterium | reverse complement strand
ACTGTTGCTGCCCGCTGGGGTTAAGCGTGCGTGCATATATTGAAGTGACCTGGGGGCTTGTATGACCAAGCTGGTCCTGAACAAACCGTAAATCCGCACGTTTCGCATAGAGCTGAGAGCCGTATGTATGCCTGAGCATATGCGGCCTGATTTTTACCCCTGTATGACGGGCAACTGTCCTGCATCGCTGATAAAGCCCGTGATACTCTATCGGCTTGCCCCGCTCATTGATAAACAGCGGCGTCCGCATACCTTTGGCTTTCTTTTTCGGGTCTCCTGAGCTTATCAAAGCCAGTGCGGGCTTGTGGTATTCGGTGATGAACCGCTGCCACTTCTCGACGATTTTGGGAGATACGCGGATTGTCCGCTGCTTATGTCCTTTGGCAAACTCCGCCGGCACGCGGAGAATATCGGGGTGTCCGTTGAATCCCGGCAAGTCCCGAATCTGCAACCCCAACCCTTCTATCGCCCTTAATCCAGTGTAAATGTATGTCTCGATGAGCATAAGCGTTACCGTCGCCCGATAACCGCCGCCCTGGGCCTTTTGTCGGCAGTAATCCAAAACGGTCATTACCTGTTCGTGAGTCAGGTATTTGCTCGGGTCCAACCCAACCTCAGCAACGGCCTTGCCCCCTCTCAATCGCCTCTGTCTGTGCCTGGTTGCGCAACTGATTCGCTTACTCATTTGTATTTTCTGTATAACCTTTTTGTGATGAACCTATCACAAAAACAAATCCACCTCTGTATTTCTTCGGGTACTCCCCTTGCCAACCTATGGTCGTAGTGTCCCTTACGCCACAACCCAATTAATGGTCTTAATGCGGAGGTAATCTTTTGCCCTATTTCAGGCCTTAACAACGACAGTTTTAAGACAGCATATATAGCCGCTAATGTCTCATCGTCGGAGTGATTCAACAAACTGTTCAGGCCTCGGATGCCCGTTGTGATATTACTTCTATCTTTGATTTTTTGCGTTGTGAATATCTTTTTTGCGATAAACCTATCGCAAAGGCAAATCCACTTCTGACGATATTCGGCCATCTCTTTATATTCCTCATCGTCGAAGCGTTCCTCACGCCACCCTTCAATGAACGGTTCTAATGCGGAGGTAATCTTTTGCCCTATTTCTGGCCTTAGCAACGACAGTTTCACAGCAACATATATCCCCGCTATTGTGTCAACAAAGGCATTCCTCAGTAAATAGTTCGGGCCGGGAATGTACGTATGAATTTTACTTATGTATTTTTCTGTTTGCTTTGACATAATCAATTCCTTCAATTACTCTGCCTTTGTTAACTGCGATTTTATATCCTGCCGGCGGTCATACAGAGTTTTTAACCACTTCGAAAAGGTCCCTGTTCGTGCTTTGGGACGCTCTAATTTTACCTCATCCATCAGTCGAAGATAAGACCTTCTGAAATGGGCCAGAGTGAGGAGTGTTCTTAATTGACCATCAGAACGATAAATCCTCACTTTTGCGGCCAATCCTATATGCCTGATTCGTGCTTTAAGGGGTTCATAAGTGAGGGGCTTTCCCAATTCGTTTTTGAGAAAAAAATCCCCTGGCTGGCAAACCCGGCCTGCATAGGCATTGATTTTTTCAGTAAGAAACTCCGATATCCCTATTGACCGCGAATACCTGTTTTTACCGTATGTGACTTTTATTTCATTATGGCCGTGACAACACGGTAAGTTCTCCAGCCGAAGATTTGTCGCCTCTTTTGCCCGAATGCCTGTTTCTGCTAAAAGCAGAACCAGCATTTCATTGGTAATCTCCCAGCTTATCTTCTTCCCGCGGGCCCGGGATTTATCGGCCTTGTCGCAGACATACTCAAAAATCTTAGCGAGCTCCTTTGTGCTCAGCCAGTCGGTTGGGGCCGGTTGTTTGATTGGGATTCGCATTGCTCTATACCTCGTCATTTCTTGCAAAATTGAGCTGCGATTGTCGCTGTTTTCTTTATCAGCTTGTCTTCATCGACCGAAACGTAATACTCCGCTGTTGTGTTTATGGAGCTATGCCGCATAAGCCGCTGAACCTCGGGCATTGGGACGCCTTGCCGGGCCATCACAGTTGGAAGAGTTGCTCGCAAATCGTGAAACCGGAGGAATCTTATGTTTGCCTTTTTTAAGAGCCGGCGCCAATCGCGGGTAAAGTTTGACCAGGGGCAATTTCGCCACGTCCAGGCAAGCCGGCCGTCCCTCTGCATCGCCATTATTTTGTTATAAATCTCCGGTAACACGCAGATATACGGCTGGTGGGGATATTGGCTTTTCAGAGCGATTACCTGATTCTTAAGGACCTGATGAATCTCAATCGGCCCACTTGGCAGCATAATCATCTTCGGCATCGGAACAACCGCCTGCTGATAATTTTTCACGTCCCACCGCCACGTTTTTTGACTGTCTGTCTTCCGTCTTATCCGAACATATCCCTCTTTGAAGCATAAATCGCTTATGGTCAGATTGAGAACTTCGGTCCTGCGCAAAGTGCATAATCCGAGCAGCACAATCGCTTGCCATCGCAGGTCCGCTACCCGCAGAATCTTCTCAATTTCGACTGGTTCAAAAACCTCCTTTCTTCGCTTGTCGGTCCTAAAACGGTCTATTCCCGCAAATGGGTCTCGGTCGATATAACTTCGCTTCGCCATCCAATGGAAAAATGGCCTTATATTGGCAAGGTAGATATTCGCCGACTTTTTCGAGAGTCCATTATCTTTGACAAGCCATGTCTTGAAGTCCTCAGCTTCGGTGTAAGTGATGGCCTTTACCGGCATATCCCCCATCACCTCGATAAATTTCCGCAAGGCACGTTCTTTGAGTTCTATCGACGAATCCGCTAATAACTTCCTTTGCAGGTAGAGGTCAAAAGCGTTTTTTACTGTCAGAGCGTCTTCCATAAAGTCCCCTTTCAGTTTTTGATTATTCGAGTTCTGCGAGTATCGATTGTTTTGCCTTCGCAGACAGGTTCGGCCAGTGTTCGACAATCTGGGCTAAATCGGGGTATTTTTCTCTTAAAAGCGCCAAGCAGGACGCCAAGACGCTTTTTTCGTTTGGTTGCAAGTCCTGTGTCTGTTGGGGCTTATCTTCTTTTGATTTGCGGTTTGCAAAACCGTTATTCGTGGGTTCGACTCCCACCGCCGCCTTATTTTATTCCCGTTTTTATGTGTGTTTACGCCAATTCCGCGGTAAAAATAGCCCCAAAATTGTTTCAAAAACTCTTGACAAACCTGCCAAAAAGGATATGATTATTTTGTCCATTTTGGAGGCCTGTAAATAAGGATGTTGGATGGCCAGAAACAACAATGGGCAGAAGAGCACGCCCAGCGAATCCAGAAGCGATTTGAGCAGTGGCAGCGGCCGTTAGGCATCGACGGCAGGGAGTATCTTGAGTATCTTCGCGTCGAACTTATGAATTGTTGTGATGACCCGCTGCTCAAGGAACTGATTGAGTCGATGTCGGAAGATACTGACTGATACCCTGCTTCGCTGAAGCTACACAGGGCAGGCCGACTAAAACGCGGACTTACGGAGATTATTTGGCTTCTGCGAGGGAGTTTTGTATGCTTTAGAGTGGAGGGGTCACAATGAGATTGCTTCGATTGATTCTGCAGTGGTTCGGCCGGCTGCGAAAGTGGAAATTGCGTTTGCCGCACGTCGATAGTCACTCCTGGCAAAATAAAGAGCAGATTCTCCATGACCTGAAGTGCCGTTACTGATAAATTACCCGCTCTGAATGCTTCTGTAATTTTTGGGGCTTGGAGGTCCGAACGGGACTTGCGAGTCCCTGTTTTTTTATTTTCAATTCGCGAAGGAGGAGGTAATCTGTATGTCTATGAAAGTGGATATCGGAAACGGCGTTCTTGAAATAGTCGAAGGCGACATTACTGAGATGGTCACCGATGCAATCGTCAACGCGGCGAACGCCCGGTTGATTATGGGAGGCGGTGTGGCTGGTGCGATAAGGCGAAAAGGTGGGCCTTCAATTCAGCAGGAATGCAACAAAATCGGCGGCACGTTCGTCGGCGGGGCGGTCATTACAGGAGGCGGCAATCTAAAGGCAAAATATGTGATTCACGCAGTCGGGCCGATGATGGGCGAGGGGGATGAGGACAACAAACTAAAGAACGCGACACTAAGCTCTCTCAAACTGGCCGACAAACACAACCTCAAAAGCATTGCCTTTCCCGCCATAAGCGCAGGCATTTTCGGCTTCCCTATCGGAAGATGCGCTGAGATTATGCTGCGAACGACAATTGATTATCTTAAAGGCGAAACGGGACTGAAAAGGGTTGTGTTTTGCCTGTTCGGGAAGGAAAGTTATGCTGTTTTCGAGAACGCTCTTAAGCGGACAATGAGATGAAAGCAATGGTATTGACAAAAACCGGTCCCATAGAAAGCAAGCCGCTGGAATTGGTTGGATTACCGAAGCCGGAACCAAAAGAAAACGAAATACTGGTAAAGGTTTCGGTATGCGGGGCGTGCCATACGGATTTGGATGAGGCGGAAGGAGGATTGGCTACGAAGCTGCCGGTTGTGCCGGGTCATCAGGCGGTGGGAAGGGTGGAAGAAATGGGCAGGGGGGTAACGAAACATAAGGTAGGCGACAGGGTGGGCGTAACCTGGCTTTATAGCTCCTGTGGCAGATGCGATTTTTGTAAGACGGGTCGGGAGAACCTGTGCGAATGCGCGAAATGGACGGGCAAAGACGCAGATGGCGGTTACGCGGAGTATATGGTCATACAAGAGGACTACGCATACCCAATACCGGAACGATTTACTGATTCGCAGGCGGCGCCGCTTTTGTGCGCGGGTGTGATTGGCTATCGCACACTTCGACTTGCGCAAATTAAGGAGGGCGAAAAAATTGGACTGTTTGGCTTCGGGGCGTCAGCCCACATTGTGATTCAGATTATCAGGCATCAATTTCCCGATAATCCTGTCTTCGTATTCACAAAGACCGAGCAGCACGCGGAATTGGCGAAGTCATTAGGTGCGATGTGGACGGGCAGGTCCGGGGATGAGCCGCCTTCCAAATTGGACAAGATTATGGATTTTACGCCCGTCGGCGAGTGCGTTCGTGATGCTTTGAAGGTGCTAAACCGAGGCGGGCGATTAGTCATAAACGCGATTCGCAAGGAAACACCGGTTCCTGCCCTCGATTACGCCGAATACCTTTGGCTTGAAAAGGAAGTAAAAAGTGTTGCCAATGTTACACGCAGGGATGCGGAGGAGTTTTTACCCCTGGCAAGCGAGATTGGGATTGAGCCCACGATAGAAGAATTCCCGCTCGAAGAAGCCAATGAGGTCCTGAGGCGTATAAAGCATTCACAATTGCGTGCCGCGGCAGTTTTAAAGATAGGTTCTTAGTTATGAAAAACACTGAATTAAGTGGGCTTTTCGGCGAGATGGCGGATGTGATGGAAATCCTCGGTGAGGACCGGTTTCGCATCAACAGTTACCGCAGGGTCGCTAGGGTAATAGGGGATATGCCGAGAGACGTTGAGGAGATGCTGGCGACGGGGAAATTAGCTGAGACGCCGGGGGTCGGGAAATCGTCGTTAGCCAAAATCGAAGAATTCATCAAGACGGGGAAAATCACCGCACGTCAGGAGCTTTTGAAGAAGATTCCGCAGACGCTGCTGGAGCTATTGAAGATACCGGGGATGGGGCCTAAGGGCGTGAAGGCGGTATATGAACAGCTTAAAGTCAAATCAATCGCTGATTTAAAGAAGGTGATTGAGAACGGCAAATTAGCAGAGATGGCGGGTTTCGGGGAGAAGAAGGCGTCGATTATTGCGAGGGGGATTGAGTTTTTGGCGAAATCGACGGGGAGGATTCGGCTTGACCAGGCCTTTGAGGCGGCGAATATCGCAATGGGATTTCTCAAGGGATTGCCCGGTGTTAAAAAGATTCAATACGCCGGGTCACTTCGTCGCTTCGCTGAGACCATCGGAGACGTCGATATACTGGTCACCGCAAATAACGGTAAAAAGATAATTGACGCATTTGTCGGGGTCGAGTTTGTGCAGGAGGTTTTGGCGGCAGGAGATACGAAGGGTTCGGCAATTATAAAGACGAGCAGATGCCCCGTTCACGTTGATGTTCGCGTCGTGCCGGACAAGAGTTTCGGGGCGGCGTGGCAATATTTCACCGGTTCGAAACAGCATAACGTTCGATTACGTGAAATAGCCGTAAAGACCAAACTCAAGTTAAACGAGTATGGTCTGTTTCGCGGTAAAAAGATGATTGCAGGAGCTACGGAAAGGCAGATTTATGACAAGCTCCGGCTTGATTACGTCGAACCGATTCTGCGTGAGGACAGGGGCGAAATAGAGGCGGCTAAAAGCCATTCATTGCCGGATTTGGTTCGTCTGGAAGACATCAAGGGCGATTTGCATATACATACCGTTGCCTCCGACGGCGCCTGTGAAATCGAAGAGTTAGCCGAAGCGGCTATAGAAAGAGGTTATAAGTTTATATGTATAACGGACCATTCGCAATCATCTGCAATCGCCAATGGCCTGACGCCTGCGCGATTGTCGAAGCAAATCGACAAGATTCACAAGGTCAACAATAAGTTGAAAGGTATAACAGTTTTTGCCGGCGCAGAGGTTGACATACGAGCGGATGGGTCGCTCGATTATGACAATAAGCTGCTGGCGGAGCTGGATTTTGTAATTGCTTCGATTCATTCAGGAATGACCAGCCCGCGAGAGAAGGTTACGATGCGAACGCTCAAGGCGATGGATAATCCCTACCTGCACTGTATCGGTCATCCGACCGGCCGGCTAATCGGAGAGCGTGAGCCGATGGATATCGATATCGAGGTGGTAATCAGACACGCCGCTGAGACGCACACCGCGCTGGAGGTCAATTCAAACCCCTATCGGCTCGACTTGAAAGACGTTCACTGTAAAATGGCAATTGATGCGGGGGTGAAGCTCATCATCGGCACTGATGCGCACAAGCTGCCTCATCTTGATTATATCGCCCTCGGCGTCGCAACGGCTGGCCGCGGCTGGGCAACAAAGGCCGACGTAATCAATACGTTGCCCTTGGTGAAATTGAGAACCTGGCTGGCCGCCAAAGGAAAGAAAGGGAAATAGGTGGTATCAAGATTATGAACTTGACGAGAATGATAGTTCCGGTTTGTGTTCTTGCGCTAATCGTTGTGGGATGCGCAGGCATCGGTTCAAGCGGCGATATTGGCTTTTCGCTTCAATCCGGTGATTTGCTTTTCAGGGATTCGGATTGCGGGCCTCTTTGTGATGCAATCGAGAAGGTCACGACCGGTTATCAGGGTGCCAATCTCTCTCACGTCGGCATCGCCGCAAAAGATGCGAATGGTCAAAAGATTGTGCTTGAGGCGGTCTCGAAGGGTGTTGTTGCAACCGACCTGCAAACATTTCTTAATCACGGCAGCGACCCCAATAGCCAGCCGAAGGTAATGGTGGGACGTTTGAAGAAACCCTATCGTCGTCTCATACCCGCGGCAATCAAAGAGGCCGTCGCCTTGAAGGGAAAGTCCTACGACAAATCATTCGCAATCGACAACGACGCGTATTACTGTTCCGAATTGATTTATGAGATTTTTCACCGGGCCAACGGAGGGAAGCCGGTTTTCGAATTGGAGCCGATGACTTTCAAAGACCCAAAGACAGGGCAAATGCTATCGGTCTGGCGGGAATACTTTTCAAAACTTGGCATCGATATACCCGAAGGCAAGCCCGGCATCAATCCCGGCGGCATCTCCCGCTCGCCGGTATTGACCATCATTTACGTATCGGAATCCGTATCTAAAAGGACTCCGTGAGTTATACATCAGTCGAGGCGGATGCCTTTTTCCTGGAGCTATTCTTTGAGGTCGCCCATTTCAGTATCGAATACCTGATTATCGTAGTCGGCCTCAAACTCAGTGACCTTTTTCGCCAGTTCCGGCTGTGTCTGATGTCTCAGGGTCTGGAAAAAAAGTTTACAAAAATGTTAGCATTCTCACGATATTCTCATATTCGCCGGATTAGTATCTAACACGAAAGTGCCTTTAAAGGCCCAGCATGACTAAGGTGGTCGGCTGTCAATAATGTTTTTTTGCAGAAGGAGATTTGCAATGAAAACGAAGCATTTCAAGGTCATCGTAATAATGATTATCGTTGTGGCGATGGGATGCGTATTGACGTATGCAGAGAAGTCGAAGGATAAGAAAGTGTCGCTGCCCGCGGCAGTGACTGATGCAATCAGCTCGATGCATCCGGGCGCAGTTGTTAAAGAGGCCAACCTGGAAGAGGAAGAAACCAAGGTTTATGAGGTCGTGATTGAGCAAAACGGGCAGGAAATTGAACTGACAATTGCGCCGGATGGAACCGTAGTGGAAGTTACAACGGAAGTGGCAGTGAAGGATTTACCGCCTGCCGTTGCCCGTGCGATTACCGATGCCTCGGGCGGCGCTCGCATAGAAAAAGTCGAGAATGAGGTTACTTATGCGGTGGTCAAAATTGTTAAACTTGACACACCATCTGCTGGCTACGAAGCGAAACTGGTCAAAGATTCGATGAAAAGCGAGATAAAAGTGTCAGCCGACGGCAAGGTACTTGAGCAGCCCAAATGCAAGGCCGGCGATGATGACGAAGACGACGACGATAATGGCGGTGAAGAGGACGATGACTAATCCGGAAAATCGATGACATCGTGAATTTGTGAGAATAGAATACACACCGCTGGGCTAACTGGTATCACATTGCTCAGCGGTGTTTTTTCTTTGAGGGTGCTGATGCGTCTGCTGCTTATCGAGGATTATCCGCCTTTGCAGAAGTCCCTTGCCAAAGGCCTGCGAGAGTCAGGTTTCGCGGTGGATTTGACAGGCGACGGCAAGGAGGGGCTGTGGTATGCGCTGGGCAATGACTATGACGTGATTATTCTGGACCTGATGCTGCCTGGGATGGATGGCCTTGAGATTCTCAAAAAACTCAGGGCAAGCGGCAGAGAGAACAGCGTTCTTATCCTCACGGCCAAAGATACACTGCACGACCGCGTTAAAGGGCTCAATCTCGGGGCAGATGATTATCTTGTCAAGCCGTTTGCATTCGAAGAACTCCTCGCCCGGGTGCGTGCTCTGATACGGCGAAGGTACGGCGAGAAAAATTCCGTCATCAATGTCGAAGACCTGAAGATAGACCCGCTGTCACAGCAGGTTTACCGAGGCCGAGAGCAGCTCCAGCTTACTCGCAGAGAGTACGCGTTGCTCGAGTATCTGGCTATGAGGCAGGGTCAGGTTGTCTCCCGTTCCGACATCTGGGAGCACGTCTATGAGTTCAATTCGCCTGCCTCCAGCAATGTTGTAGATGTCTATATTGGCTATCTGCGCAAGAAACTGAACCGTTGCGGCAAGGGCGGTCTTATTCAGACCATTCGAGGCCGTGGTTACGTTCTGGGGGAAAAACCGTGACGCATTCACTGCGTAATCGATTGCTTCTTGGTGTTACAGGCGGGATGACGCTGTTGCTGATAATTTTTAGTATCACAATCTATACGGTCATTAGCAGGGCGCTCGTCAGCCAGTTCGATGAATCGCTGGCATCAACTGTGCGCATGCTGGCGGCCTCGGTTGAAGTCGATGACGAGAAAAATGAGATTGAGTTCGAAATTAACCGTTTCCCACAGTTTCAAAGTGAGCATAACCCAATTTACTATGAGCTTTGGCGTGATGACGGTTCGGTCGTGGCAAAGGCCCCCGCATTAGCCGCTGATGACCTTTCTTTCATCACTGGTCCCGAAGGTTCAGTTGTTTTGTGCGGGTTTGCAATTCGAAACAATCTCCCGGAAAGGTCCGCGCTGCTGACTTTCAGACCGAGAACAGCCGACAGCGATGAATCCTCCGGTCGCTTATCAGCCCGGCAGCATCTTACGCTCGCAGTGGCGAGAGACGCTCGCAACCTGCTCGGCGACCTGTCGCTTTTGCGCCGGTTGTTGTTGTTTTCCTCCGTTGCAATAATCGGACTTGCTGTGGTAGTCGCCGGCCTGGCGGTGCGTCACGGCCTCAGACCCCTAAATTCACTTGCCACGGGCATAGCTGCCATCAGCGTGGAAGGCCTTAAAGCCAGAATTGGCGGCGATTTGTTACCCGATGAAATCCTGCCGATTAGAGACCGGCTCAATGACCTGCTTGCTCGTCTGCAAAAGTCCTTCGACAGAGAACGACGCTTCACCGCCGACGTTGCCCACGAAATGCGAACTCCCCTGGCGGGTATGCGTTCAACGCTTGAGGTGTCCCTGTCGCGCAACCGGCGGATACCTGAGTACCGCGAGGCGATTATTGATTGCCTGTCGATGACAACAAGTATGCAGGCGATGGTTGACAATCTTTTGACGCTGGCGAGGATTGACGCCGACCAAATGACGTTTCGCCGAGTGAAAATCCGGCCCGCAGAATTGGTCAATTCGTGCTGGCGCAATTTCTCCGCTGCTGCAGAGGGTCGAGGCATCAGCTTTCAAAACCTCGTTCCTGCCGAGATGACCTGCGAGTCGGATCTGGACGGGCTTGCAATGGTGTTGTCCAATCTGTTCGCCAATGCCGTCGAATACGCCGACAATGGCGGGCGAGTATGGGTGTCCGCAGAGCAAAGCACCAGTTTCGCGGAGATTGTAGTCGCCAATACCGGCTGTAAACTTACTCAGCCGCAACTGGGCCTGGTTTTCGACCCCTTCTGGCGATGCGACAACTCGCGAACGGATACGGGTGTCCATTGTGGTCTCGGATTAGCTCTTGTCGAAAGCGTAGTGAAGGCGCTGCAGGGCCGGGTCATCGCCGAACTGCAGCAAAACGGAGTATTTTCAATAAAGCTAATCCTGCCTTGCTTACGGTCGAATACCTGAAGACCAGATGTTAGTCCAGGCGGATGCCTTTTTCCTGGAGCCATTCTTTGAGGTCGCCCATTTCAGTATCGAAGACCTGATTGTCATAGACGGACTCAAGCTCAGTGACTTTTTGTGCCAGTTCAGGTTGATTGTTCACGATGTCGGTCAGTTTCTTCTCGAACTCGTCGCCCATTTCCCGCAGGTAGTCGAGATTGACCTGCAAATCCAGCAGCCGCGAAACGAACCTTACCGCCGATTCGATGCACCTCGGGTTATACCCCTGCACGTAAGCCGGGACCTCCGCAACCATACTGAGCATACTTACGCCTTCTTTCGACGCACGCGACGTCAGATACGTCGTTATACCGGCCGGCCCGTCGTAATTTGAAAATCGCAGCCCCGTCTGCGGCAGGATTTCCTTTAGCTTCTCATCCGATATCGAGAAGGTCATTCTCGGCTCGCGCGTATGCGGCGTCAGACCGGAAACGCTTCCCACAAAGTAAATCTGGCTGATATTTAACTTGTGGCACAGGCCGAATATGCAATCCGCGAACTCCTCCCACGCCAAATTCGGCTCTCTGCCTTTGAACAGCACAATATCGTGCTGTGCGCTGTAGTAAAATGTATTCGTCGGCAGTTCGAATTGCTGGATGACTCCGTCTTTCATTTTCGTATGAGGCCGCAATATCGCCGAAAGCTCCATCGGCGCTGGGAAACTGTAAAGGTAGAAGCCCTCCGGCTCGATACGCGCGAAGCTTTCCGCGCCTAACTGCTTGCGAATGTATTTTATCGTGCCGGTGGATACGTCGCCGCCATCCATCCAGCCGGATAGGCCCATCACGAGCCGCGGCTTATTCAACACCGGTTCTCGCTCGATTTTTAGCTTCTCTGTGTTCATCTCAAACTCTTCTTTTACCATTTTTTCGCATTTTAATCCAGACCATTTAGCACTGTGGTTTTCCATATTAGGACATACAAATCAATTATGATGAGAGAAAGAATTCTAATGGCGAGTGGGTTTTGAGTTATAGAACGTAGCTTTTCAATTTTGTTCAGAAGGATTCGAGCCAATAAGTCGCAAGGCGGGAAAAATCAATAAAATCAACTTTATTGTCTCTATCAATATCCGCACCTTTGCAATGCTCGCGAAAGTCACAGCCAACCACCAGCCAATTCTCGGCCAAAACACTCAAATCTACCTCATCGATAACCTTATCCCCGGTTATGTCCTCAACAAGGGTCAGTGTTGTAAAACGCAGGTTATCAACAAGCGCAACGCTCTGTCCTGTTCCAGATGGTCGTAACGCAATCTGGATAGTCGTGGTTTGACCAGCGTAATTTCCGACGTAGGCGTAGTATGTTTGATATGTATCGGAAACTCCTACCGCGCACGCATCAACGACAATCAGAATCTCGTCTCCAACGGATAGCGTAAGTTTGTCACCTTCACCTACGGTGCTAAACCGCACGTCTAAAGCTACCTGGTCTGTTCCTGCGGGTATATTGACTTCTTTGTAAATATAGGCATCGTTCAAATCGCTTGGTGAATCCATCCCGGAAAACGCGAAATATTTACCTTGAGACTGGGGCCAGACTCCCTGCAAATATAACAGCACCGCCGAAACTGAATCTTTTACTCCATCAACAACAAGCGAGGCCTTTTGGCCCACATAGGATGCTGCGGAGGAAAAATCATCTTTGACCTTGTCAGCGGCTTTGGTGACTTCTTTAACGAAAAGTTCTGGGACCGGCGTAAGACAACCTTTGCCGCCCATGGTTTCATCTTCATTGCCTAAAGGCCAGTTGTTCCATTGCCAGCCAGTTGGATTCAAAGAGACCGACCAGCCAAAACCATAAGGATCGTCCTCGCAATTGAGTGCGGACAAATTTATGGATTCTTCATACCAATCGCCGGCACGGAAATGCAGGGGAAAATCTGCGAGCGAACGGTAGTACCAAGGATTAAGCTTGATATTCAAAAGGTTTGGGGCAGCAGAATTAAGAGGGCCGCCTGTTGCTCCCATTGCCAATGCCAATGTCAATGTTGGGGTAGGGGCATCAACCCAGGCGATTCCCTTCCAGTTATAGTAGAGAACTTCGACACGTTCTGCGCTGGAAGGGTCAATGTAAGTGTTGACTGCGTTGACAAGTACATCCGGGGTGTCGATAGTGGTAAGCTGCTGAACAGGAACGCCGCATTTTTTTAGTGCCTTTGCTGCTACCGCACAAACAACACCTCCATAGCTTGACCCAATTAAATGAATTTTGTACAAGTTGGGTCTGATACCATGAGCCAAAAGCGAATCGCCTAATCGATCACCGTTATTTGCAGCGTTGGTCATACTCTTTAGGAGTTCGTTCTTCAAAGGAAAATCCCCAATAAGGCATTTCTTGGCATCATTAGTAGATGTAAAACAATCTGACCAGTCAGTGAAATCAGCCACTGTTGACATTCCATTCGGGTTGGCGTCACTTTCGGTATTTTCACCTTCGCCCCAATGCCAAGCATAGATATGAATGCCTGGGATTCTATTTGATATGGCCTGAGCTAAAGGAAGAAGGGTTTCGGTACTGCTATTCCAGCCATGATTAAGAACAATCACCGGTTGACCGGCAGAAGGACAACTAACGACGGGTGAAATCCATCTGTTATTTTCAGAATCATATTGCTCAAGAAGGTCATTACAATCAAAAGGAAGGGGTTGCATAGGCGGCCCCGTTGACGGCTGCGAATTTGCAAGCCAGTCAAAAGAGAAAGAGTCCGAATCTGCCCAGGTGCGGTTTATATTGAGTAAATTCAAAGTTAAATCTGCATCTCGCCAGCCAGTAGCGCCTGACTTGGGAACACTCAATAGCCAGACAGGAAAACCATCGCTATCGCCCCATCCGAAAGAACCTTCCTGCGGAAAACTGAGAAAATATCCAGTAAATGGACCAGAATCGCCCCAGCCGTAGTCCGAATAGCTCAATCCCGTCGCCAAGAACAGAGTTATAGCAATAGATAAAAAAATGATTTTTCTTTCGCTTGTTATCATCTCATCGGCATGCAACCTGAACTTTACTCCAGTTCTCTGACGATACGAAATCCACTATATGTTAGTCGATCAGCACAATAGACACCAGAACGGTCAGTGGTATGGCAACCGTCTGCTGGATAAGCCCAAGAACCGCCTATTAAACTACAAGAATCAGCATACCATTCTGCGACATTTCCCGACATATCATAGCAGCCATAGTAGCTCTTGGCATCGTTTCGTC
This sequence comes from Planctomycetota bacterium, assembly GCA_043811995.1. Taxonomy (GTDB): domain Bacteria; phylum Planctomycetota; class Phycisphaerae; order Sedimentisphaerales; family Anaerobacaceae; genus Fen-1362. The sequence goes on along the minus strand of JBDRMP010000035.1, from coordinate 20,102 downwards.
CGCCTGTGCCGTTGTAATAGCCTACTGGTGTTGTGTTGATAGCACAGGTATTATAATTCACCCAGGTGCAGTCGATGGAGTCGCGATGACATCCGTAATAATAAAATCGCATCTCAACTGGGTCCCAGGCGGCTGCCTTTTGCCATTGATATATGGTTGGGACTGAGTAGTTCAGTCCTGTAACACTGCTTCGCCAATCGGCAAACGCGTTGGCGTCATAAAAGCTTACATATATTACAGGATAGTTTTCTTTACCTGGACTGACGGTGTAGGAGTAATTGCCGGGACTTCCAGAACGACCAATTTCCATATTATTACACCAGTGGTCCCCATTCGGATCTGCCGCATTGAGAAATTCGCAATATCTTGAATTTGTCACTTCATAACGGTCAATAAAGAATGTCCCGACATAGAACCAGTAGCTCCCACCGTCGAATCGATAATTTCCTGCCGGGACTACAACCATATCATCGCCTTTGCCGTCATCTGCGAAAACGCGTGCGCGAAATGTGCCTGATTTGCCGGGGCAGTCGTGGCCTGCATCCCAGACGATATGTTTATTCAGACCGGGTGAGATTGAACTGCCTACATCGCCTGTGAATGTAAAGGCAGGAATATCCCAGCTTAGGCCATTATTATCGCTTATAAAAACCCAGATGGTGCAATTGTCTCCTTCGGCATCGGCAAGGTTGTAATAGATATCGACCAGCTTTGAATCATCCGCCCGCTGGCTGGCTGATACATTGCTGACTACCGGAGCCGAGTTTGCAAGGCCGATGGCGGGAAAAACAGTGAAAATAATTGTCAGAAAAAGGATTGTCAGTGTTTTAGTCATTGGATTATCTCCTAAAAAGCGGTTTTGAGTGAAATAATGACGGTTTGAAAACGTAGAAAGAATATACCCTGCCCCCATTTGATAACGACAATATACACCGGCCTCTCACCTCTGGGCCTCCCGAAAAATCAGCCATTGCAAAGCACACAAACACTCGTCCACTGCAAAGGCAAACTATACATACCACATTAGCCCTGTAAAATCAATAAAAATTGGATTCTTTTTTGGAGTAATAAAATAACGTCCCGGCACGGCGGGATTAAAAAACCGGAAGCTTGACAGTTAATGGCGGTCGACTTTTCATTTGCGATTCAGCAAATTAACCAACGGCTGAGGGCGGTCGAGGGCTTCGATGAATTTCGGCCTGGCGGCCCAGGGGGTAACGCTCGATACGCCCAAAAATGCCTCGAAGCCGCGAAGGTTAGTTACGAGTTTTTGAAGAAAAACCCGGAGTATCATATGATTGAGCGGGGGATTTTCAGGACGGGGCATTATCCCACGCCCGATGAAGATGACAGGATGTGGGCGTCGGTGGAGATGTGGGAGACCACAGGCGACCCCAATTACCGCAGGGATTTCGAAAGAGGCACCTGGTTAAACGATGACAAGATAAACCTCTACTGGGACTGGAACAACGTGAAGAACCTGGCGATGTTCACGTATCTTATGAGCAAAAGAGACGGCAAACGAGAGGGGCTTGTTGCTGATATTCGAAATGATTTGCTTACTACGGCTGATATTCTGGTCGCCAAGGCGAAAAAGGACGTTTACGGCAGATGCCTGGGCGGCGAGTACAGATGGGGCTGCAACGGCGGACTTGCGAGAATGACTATTACCTTAATGATGGCAAACAAGGTGTCGCCGAATCCGGATTATGTTAATGCGGCGAGAGACGCGATAGACCACATATTCGGAAGAAATTATTACGGTCGCTCTTACGTTACCGGCCTCGGGCATAAGCCGCCGATGAGGCCTCACGACAGGCGTTCCGGCGCCGACAGGGTCAGGGAGCCGTGGCCCGGCTATATTATCGTGGGCGGACATTCCGCGACCGGCTGGAAAGACGTTCAAGAGGACGCCACCACCAACGAGGTTTGCATCAACTGGCAGGGCGCGCTTGTTTATGCGCTGGCGGCCTTTGCCGACTAACCATAGGGAACGTTGGCAGGGTCAATGCTGCTCTGCAACTGGTTAGTTAGGAACGCATTGGGGGTTTTACGGTTCGGCTGTGCAGTCAATCAGCCAGTTTGAAGCCATTGTCGCAGAGTCATAAAAGTCAACCTTGCAATCGTCGTTCAAATCGATGGCAACCACATAGCCGCATTTTTGCGGTAGCAGAAACAGAGTAAATCCGCGTCTAAATGGTTGTAAATACAGCCGTTCTGTGTAAAAAAAATCCGTGTCATCTGTGAAATAAGCAGTTAAAATGCTTGTTGGTTATGAAAGTAATACTTGCGGAAAAATATGGTTTTTGCGCTGGGGTGCGGAACGCGATAAGCATCGCGGAGAAGGTATTGGCGGAGAAGGGCAGGGTTTATTCTCTGGGGCCGATTATTCATAACCCGGACGTTGTGGAAAGATTGGCCAAAAAGGGACTGGTGGCCGTTGACAATGTGGAAGAGGTGCCTGCGGGAGCGGCGGTATTGATACGCTCTCACGGCGCGGCATCAGACGAGATAGAGCATCTCAGGCAGAAGAACGCCGAGATTGTTGACGCCACCTGCGTGTTAGTCAAGAGATTGCAGCAAATCGCCGCCCAGATGGAGAAAGACGGCTATAAGGTGGTGATAGTCGGCGACAGGAATCATCCTGAGGTGCGGGCGGTTGTCGGCTGCACAAAGGGAGCGGTGGTTGTGGGGGGTGAATCGGACATAAGCAAGATTGGAAACGGCCGATTAGGGATTGTCTGCCAGACGACGCAGAGTCCCGAATTTTTCAGCAATATGCTTTCCGCCATAGCGAGGGCGGATTTCAGCGAGATGAAGGTCATCAATACGCTGTGCAAAGAGGCGATAAAAAGGCAGCAGGCGGCGGTTGAATTATGCCGGAAGGTTGATATAATGTTCGTTTTGGGAGGGCTGGAAAGCGCGAACACGAGAAAACTGGCAGAGCTTTGTAAAAAATACAATAATAGAACGTTTCATTTGCAAAACCGGGACGAATTTGATAAAAGGATAATTTTCGGCTGTAGGACTGCGGGCGTGACGGCAGGGGCCTCAACGCCTCAGTGGATAATCGACGACTTCGTGAAGCATCTCGAATCCATCGACGCTGGTGAAAAGTGATAAAGTGAATTAAGTATTTGCTGTGTGGGCAAATGCGTTTTTAGTAAATATTAACCAATGTAAAATGACTTGTCGGCGTAAATGTGGGGCGCCGGCGGGCGTAAAACGAGACGCCACAGAGGAAAATCAGGTTTATGACAGACAGAAATATTATCAACAAGTTAGGTTTATCGCCGGAACAGGTTGACCAGCAGGTAGCCGAGATGTTCGGCGAGAAGGAAGACGCCCTGTTTCAGGAGGCCTTGCAGGCGAAGGTGGATTCTCACCTTCCGGGCACCATCCTCAAGGGCAAAATCGTAACCCAAATCGGCGGTGACGTGATAGTCGAAGTCGGGCTAAAAAGCGAAGGGATAGTGGATGCGGCGGAATTCGAGGACTCCTCGGAGATAGTTCCGGGCAGAGACATCGAGGTGCTTTTAGAAGAAACCGATTCCGAAAGCGGGCTGATACTGCTATCCAAGCACAAGGCAGACAGAATCAGGGGTTGGGAGAACCTCATAAACACCAAGAAAGAGGGAGACACAGTCAAAGGCAAGGTCGTCAGGCGCATCAAGGGCGGCTTACTGGTGGATATCGGAGTGCCGGTTTTCCTGCCGGCGTCACAAGTAGATATCCGACGGCCCGGCGACATAAGCAGGTTCATTGGCAAGGAAGTGGAGTGCACAGTCCTCAAGATAGACGTCGAAGGGCGCAATATCGTTATATCGCGGCGGAAACTAATCGAGGAGGAACGCCGGTTAAGCAAGGAGAAAATCCTTTCGGAAATCGAGGTTGGGCAGGTGCGAAAAGGACTCGTCAAGAACATCGCCGATTTCGGTGTATTTGTCGATTTGGGCGGTGTCGATGGACTATTGCACATATCAGATTTAAGCTGGGGGCGGTGCAATCATCCTTCGGAGGTTGTACGGCTGGATGAGGAAATCGAGTGTGTAGTAATAGGCGTGGACAAGGACAATGAGAAGATTTCACTGGGTCTTAAACAGAAGACCACAAGCCCGTGGGAGAACGTCGAGGAAAGATACCCAGTCGGTTCGAGGGTTAAAGGCAAGGTCGTCAATATTATGAATTACGGCGTTTTTGTGCGGCTTGAGGACGGCATCGAGGGGCTTGTTCACATAAGCGAGATGAGCTGGACCAAACGGCTTAACCACCCGAGCGAAATGGTGAATCTCGGAGACGAGGTAGAGGTAATGGTCCTCAACGTCAACAAAGACAGGCAGGAAATTTCGCTGGGCTTAAAGCAGACGGAGACCAATCCGTGGTCGGTTGCGGCACAGAAGTATCCGCAGGGGACGATTGTTACGGCTATCGTTCGGGGCGTTACTAATTACGGCGCGTTTGTCGAAGTCGAGGAAGGCATCGACGGGATGATTCACATTTCGGACCTTAGCTGGACGAGGAAATTCAGCCATCCGAATGAGGCAGTGCAAAAGGGCGATGAAATCAAGTGCGTGGTTCTCGATATAGACCCGGACAAGCAACGTGTATCGCTGGGCGTCAAGCAGTTGAGCGAGGACCCGTGGGTGCGGGCGATTCCGGAGAAATATATTCCAGGCCACATCGTCAAAGGCAAGGTTACGAAGCTGACTAATTTCGGCGCGTTTGTCCAGCTCGAATCAGACCTGGAGGGACTGCTGCATATTTCGGAGCTGTCGGACCAGAAGATTAAAAAGCCGCAGGACGTGGTCAAGGTCGGCGACGAGCTTGAGGTGAAAATATTGAAGGTGGATAGTGAGGCCCGGAAAATTGGTTTGAGTTTGCGAAGGGCGCAGTGGGCGGCCGAAGAGCATGCCGGCGAGCCGGGTCATGCGGCGGCAGAAGAACAGACAGTTGACTTGGCCAAGGAGCAGGTTTCTGAGCAGCCGGTAGCATCGGATGAGCCGGCCGCGGAAGCCAAAGTGGAAGCGACTGAGCCGGAGCAAGCGGCGGATGTGCAGGCAGAAGAACCAAAGAAGGAAGCAGCAGGGCCGGAGCAGGTTCAGCCGGAGGTTTCTGTTGCCGAGCAGCCGGATGAACCGGCTTCGGACAAGGGCGAAGCGTCCGAAGAAGGTACGAGCGACGTGTAGCCGAATTGAAGGCGGCTTAGTCGGTAATTCCGATAATATCGCTGATAATAAGGGGTCAGGTGAAAAAAACACCTGACCCTTATTCTTTCCATCTAAACCGGGGGGCATTATCAGTCGATACCTAATTCGTGCTTCGTATATCGTCGTTCGTAGTTAAAAATGCGATATACGAATAACGAAACGAGGATGGAGGCATTTATGGCGTTTGATGCTACAATTAAAGAATACCTTGAGGAAATCGACGAGTCGCCGCTGCTTTCTGCGGAGGAGGAACGTCATCTCGGCAGATTAGTGATTGAGCAAAATGACCCCTTGGCCAGAGAGCAGCTTGTTCGCAGCAATCTTCGGTTAGTGGTGAATATAGCGAAGAAATTCTCCAGCCGGGGCCAATTGACGCTGGGCGACCTCATCGAGGAAGGTAACTTAGGGCTGATAAAGGCGGTTGATTATTTTGACCCGGAGAGGGGAACTCGCTTTAGCACATACGCGGCATGGTGGATAAAGCAAGGCATCAAAAGTGCGCTATTGTCGGACGTTCGGCCCGTTCACGTGCCGGGCTATATGATAGGCCTGATAAACCAGTGGCGTCACACGGCGGCGGAGCTTGAGAACAAGTTAGGCAGGAGACCCGACATGGAGGAAATGGCGGAGGTGATGCGGCTGCCGGTGAAAAAGGCGAAGATTATATACGAGACCGTCAACGTGCTCGGGTCAGTGAAAGACAATCAGCAGGCCAGCGGCGGTGATGATGACAAGATTTTAGAGGCGGCCGTATGTGGGGACGGGACAAGCAGGCCCGAGGACGAGCTTGTCGAGGACGAGGAGAAGGCAAAGGCCGTTTGTCTTTTGGACAAAATCGCGCCGAGGGAAGCCGAGATACTCCGGCTTCATTACGGCCTCGACGGTAATTCGACGATGGCATTCAAGGAAATAGGGGAAAAACTGGGTCTGACCCGCGAACGAATCCGCCAGATTTATCACGAAGCCCTGACAAAACTCTACGAGCTGATGAGCGAGCAGTAGCTGCCCGGTATCAAGAGTTCTTGCATCCCGCCGATAATCTGCTAACCTAAAAAGGCACAAGAGCACAAGTTCACAAGCGAAACGATAGTGGGAGTGATATTATGGGCAAGGACAGAATTGAGTTGAGGGATTATATTCGCGAGGTTCAGGACTGGCCGAAGAAGGGGATTTTGTTTCGTGACATTACGCCGCTGCTGGGTGAGCCGAAGGCGTTTGTGGCGGCGGTTAACGAGCTTGCCGCTGACTATACAAAAGCCGGGATACAGTATGTAGCCGCCGTGGAGGCGAGAGGTTTTATCTTCGGTTCTGCGGTTGCTGCAAAGCTTAAAGCCGGCTTTGTCCCCATACGCAAAAAAGGTAAACTGCCCTATAGGACCGAGAGTATCACTTATGACCTTGAATATGGCAGCGATACCCTTCAGGTGCACCAGGACGCCGTAACCTCTGGCGCGAAGGTGCTGATGGTGGACGATTTGCTCGCGACGGGAGGCACGATGGCCGCGGCCTGCAAGCTTGTCGAAAAAATAGGCGGGCAGATAGCAGATGTAGTGTTCCTTATTGAGCTGACTGACCTGCACGGAATCGACAAGCTTTCGGGTTATAAAGTCAAATCCATAATAAGCTACTGATTTGTATGCCAGAACTGACAGTCAAAGTGCCTATCGCAAAGGCCGGCGAATACAAGATAGAAATCGGGACGGATATTCTTGGGTCGGTCTGGGCAAAAGTAGAGTCGCAGTTCGGCGGGGCGGGGAAGTTCGTTATTACGGATGCCAATGTCGCCGGGGCGGGCCATCTCGATAAGCTGTTGTCAGGTAAAAATGTTCCCACTTACGTAATAAATCCGCCGGGTGAGACCTCCAAAAATACGGGAACGCTCGGTTCGATTTTAGAGGCGATGGAGAAGGCGTATCTTGGCAGGGACACAATTGTTTTGGCGCTTGGCGGAGGAGTGGTCGGGGATATAGCCGGCTTTGCGGCAGCCGTTTTCAAAAGGGGAGTGGCCATTGTTCAGATACCGACAACAACACTGGCGCAGGCGGATTCGGCCATAGGGGGTAAGACGGGTGTTGATTCGACGCTCAGCAAAAACGCCTTTGGAGCGTTCTGGCATCCTTGTGCTGTGTATATCGACGTGGCGACTTTGAAAACACTCGACGAGAGGCAATATCGGGCGGGTCTGGTAGAATCGGTGAAGCACGCACTTGTCGCAGATGAGAAATATTTTGAGTTTCTCGAAGATAACATTAACGCAATTCTTCGACGGCAGGGCGATATTCTGGAAAAAGTTGCGTATTGCAATTGCAAAATCAAGGCCAGTGTTGTGGAAGCCGATCCGATGGAGAAGAACCAGCGGAGGATGTTGAACTACGGGCATACAATCGGCCATGCAGTAGAGTCAGCGAGTGGTTTCGAGCTATTGCACGGGGAGGCCATAGGCATAGGGATTATTGCAGCCGGGCGGATTGAAATTGAGATGGGATTGGGTGATACCAAACGGCTCGAAAGGATTCGAAAAGTGTTGTCGGTACTGGGGGTTCCTACGGCGATACCGAAAAGTATCAGCAAGACGGCTTTGATTGATACAATAAGGCGCGACAAAAAAGCGATAAATCAGTGGCCAAGATTCGTTCTAATTGATAGAATAGGCAACGTCCACCGCCAGGAGGAACAGTGGGCCATCAAGGCGGGACAGGATGTCGTAGAAAAGATATTAGAGAAACTATAAATTTGTGGTAGAGGGTCAACGTGTTCAGAGAAAAGATAAAGGTTCTGGATTGCACACTGCGTGACGGCGGGCTTATCAACGACCATTATTTCACCGACCAGTTTGTCCGCGAGATTTACAGGGGGTTATCTGAGAGCGGCATAGATTATATGGAGATGGGCTATCGCAGCAGCAGGGAGCTTTACCCTGCCAAGGATTTCGGGGCGTGGAAATACTGCGACGACGAGAAGATAAAGGAAATCACCGGCGGAATCGAGACGGATATGAAGCTAAGCGTGATGGTGGATGCTCATCGTGTAAAAGAGCAGCAGTTTGTTCCCATCGATGAAAGCCCCTTCGATATGATTCGCGTGGCGACATACGTGAAGGATATGGACAAGGCAATCGAGATGGTGAACAGGTGCCACGACCTCGGCTACGAGACGACGGTCAATATTATGGCCGTATCGAAGGAGATTGAGCCGGACATTGTCGAGGCGCTTGACCAGTTGGCCGAATCGCCGGTGGACGTTGTTTACGTTGTTGACAGTTTCGGCGCCCTGTATTGCGAGCAGATAGAATACCTTGTTAAGCTTTACAGGAAGCATTTGCCGGAGCCAAAGGAAGTCGGCGTGCACTGCCACAATAATCAGCAGCTTGCTTTTGCCAACACCATCGAGGGTATCATTCACAACGCCAATTACCTCGACGCCTCGATATACGGAATCGGCAGGGGGCCGGGGAATTGTCCGCTCGAATTGTTAATCGGATTTCTGAAAAATCCGAAGTTTAAGCTAAGTCCCATCCTCAAGATTATCGAGGAGCAAATGCTGCCGATGCAAAAGGACATCGAATGGGGCTATTTGATACCCTATATGATTACAGGTATGCTCAACGAACACCCTCGCGCCGGTATCGCCATGCGCAAGACCGGGGACAAAGACAAGTATGCTAAGTTCTATGAGGAAATACGCGACATTGCGGGTTAAACGCGGTTTTGTATCTATCGCTTGTTTGTAACGGCAATCGCCAGACGGTCGAGCTTGTTATAATCCTTTTCAATGGTAATGGTTTCGAATCGGCCTGTATTTTCGAGCAGATTGAGAACCGCAGGTCCCTGAGTATTGCCGATTTCCAGCATAAGCGCGGCGGCTGGTTTAAGAAACTGCGGGCTTTCTGCAATAATCCTTTTAATTATATCCAGCCCGTCAGGGCCTGCGGCAAGGGCAAGTTTTGGCTCGAAATCACGGACGTTTTTAGCAAGCTTTTCAAACTCCGGCTCACTGACGTATGGGGGATTGCAGACAATCAGGTCGAATTTTGCGGAGCCGAGGCCGGGAATAATCGGCTCGAATAAATCACCCTTTAGGAGTTTCAGCCGACCACCCAGTCCGTGTCTGGTTACATTTCGCTCGGCAATTTCGAGGGCGACATCGGAAATATCGGTCGCGACAACCCGGCAGTTGGCGAAATTTCTCGCTATGGCGATGGCCACACAGCCACAGCCGGTGCAGAGGTCGCAGATAAATTGCTGGTCATTACGTGTCCGCAGAAATTCGATTGCCCGTTCGACGAGCATCTCTGTTTCGGGCCGGGGAATGAGGCAATCCTTTGTTATCTCAAACTCAAGCGAGTAAAATTCCTTTTTGCCCGTCAGGTATGCAATCGGCACGTGCTCAGCAGTACGCTTGACCAGTCCCCGAAGCTCAGTCAGCTTATCCTGTTCTACGATTTTGTTAAATTGTGTATAAAGCTCGATGCGTTTTAGCCCAAGCACGTGCGAGAGTACAAGCTCGGCGCTTAGCCGGGGCGAATCAACACCTTTGTTTTTGAAGTATTCAGTGACCCAGTTGAGTAATTTTTGAATTGTCCAGGTTTCCATAATCGGGACTGGCTGAAGGTTGGCGGTCTAAATATAAACTTTGTCCATCATTCTTGGGAAGGCGATACACTGGCGGATGTGTGGTTCGCCGGTGAGCCAGGTGATGGTTCGTTCGACGCCGAGGCCGAATCCGCCGTGCGGCACTGAGCCGTATTTTCGCAGGTCGAGATACCATTCGTAATTTGCGTGTTTCAAGCCCTTCTCTTCAATTCGTTTTAAGAGCATATCATAATCGTCTTCCCTGACCGAGCCGCCGATGATTTCGCCGAAGCCCTTCGGCGCCAGCATATCGAAATTCAGGACGACCTTGTTATTATCGCGGTCGGTTTTCATATAAAACGCCTTGGCTGCTTTCGGATAATGGGTGACAAAAACGGGCTTGTCGTGCATTTGGGAGATTATGGTTTCATCTGAGCCGCCCAAATCCTTGCCCCATTTGAACTCCGCGGCCAGTTTTGCGTGTTCGGGGTTGTTCTCGATTTTTGTGTTAACGTCTTCGAGTTGGCCACGTAAATCAATCAATTCGGCTGCGTTCTTGTCTCGCTTCCACTGCTTGATTTGACCCGCCTGCTCGGTTTCCAGTTCGGTGATTCGTTTTTCAATCGTTTCTTTTTGCTGCTTAAATTGATTAAGCTGCTCCGCCATAAATTTAGCTGTCTTTTCGCCGGAGAGAATTTCGACCGCCTGGGTATAAGTCAGCCGATAGAAGGGGGGGGTGATATTTTCGAGGGCGGCGATATCGGCACCGAGTGTTTCAAGCTGGCTGTGGTTATCCTGAAGGACGCGGGCGACGATATACGAGACAAAGTTTTCGGCCAGTTCCAATAGCCCATCTAAATCGATAAACGCGACTTCCGGCTCGACCATCCAGAATTCGGTGAGGTGTCTGCGTGTCTTGCTTTTTTCCGCTCTGAATGTCGGGCCGAAACAATAGACCTTGCCGAAGCTTGCCGCGGCGCACTCTAAATGGAGTTGTCCGGTTTGTGTGAGATATAAAGGGCTGCCGAAATAATCCACTTCGAAAAGTGTCTGCTCCTCCTCGCCCGCAGCAGCCATAAGAATCGGGGTATCAACCAGAGTAAAGCCATTATCGTTGAAAAACCGTCTTATTGCATCGACGACGGTATGCCTGATTTTGCCTATACACCACTGCCTTTGCGAGCGAAGATGCAGATGACGATGCTTCAAAAGAAAATCGATTCCGTGCTCTTTTGGTGTAATTGGGTAATCGGTTGTGGCGTGTACAACTTCGGCGTTTGTTACTGCCAGTTCATACCCACCAATGCTTCTCGACTCTTCCCTGACAGTGCCGGTAAACGTAAGCGATGATTCCTGGCCCAGATGTTCTAATTTATTGAAGAGGTCGTCGTTGATTTTACCTTTTTCGACGACACACTGGCAAAGACCAGAGCCGTCCCGCAGGATGATGAATTGCACCTTGCCGCTTGAGCGTGCCTGATAGACCCAGCCGGTGAGCGTCACTTGCTGACCGACAAAATCTTTCAATTTTTCTATAAGGGTTCTGTTACCGCTCATTATCAATTCCTTTTTCAATGGCCATATCAGGATATAGAATATACACCGCAGAACGTTCTACGCAAAGGGTATATTTTAAGTTGCGGTTGACAAGTTTCGAGGATACTGGTATTCAATTAGAAATATGAAAACTAAACTTGCTTTTATTTTTGGCGTGTTACTCCTGGCCGGTTGCTTAACTGCACCGACTTACGGGGTTCAAGCGATTTCTCCGGCGGACCCGCGGTTCCGATACGAAGGCCGATTCGATTTTAATGATGTAAATTCGCCCGTTGTTATATGGCAGGCCAGCCGGGTAAACATTGATTTTGAAGGCGATACGCTCACGCTGCTTTTTGACCGTTCAACGTGGCAAAACTTCTTCAATGCGGAGGTGGATGGGACAACTGCGATAGTAGAGGTTAATGATGGAATGCCGTCCAAAGGCACGACGTTTACAGGTCTTGGTGCGGGGCGGCATCATCTTGAGCTATTCAAGCGCAGCGAGGCGAACGCGGGCACAGTGCATTTTAATGGGGTGCAGATAGCCGAAGGTGCTGAGGCGTGGAGGCCGGCGCCGGTCGCCTATAAACTCAAAATGGAATTCTTTGGCGATTCCAAGACCGTCGGGGCGTGCAATGAAGATGCCAACACCGACCAGTGCGATACCCGGCGAACGCATAACGCGGCGCTTAGTTACGCTGCTATGACAGCCGAGGCGTTCAAAGCGGACCACCGCAATATCTCTGTCAGCGGGATGGGGATTATCACCGGCTACGTCGATGTGAAGGCAGACCAGATGTGGGACAAACTCTACCCGAAGGCGTCTTCACCGGCTGCGGATTTGCGTGCGTGGGTGCCTGATGTTGTTTTCGTGAACTTAGGCGCTAACGACGAGTCATTTACGAGGACACATAACCAGCCGTTTCCAGCGGGCTTTACAGATGGTTATGTCTCACTTGTGCGGGCAATCCGGGCCGCATACCCGGAGGCCCATATAGTCCTGTTGCAGGGCGGTATGTATGGCGGGATGCACAGCGAGCCATTTAACGAGGCGTGGAAGGCCGCTGTTACGCAGCTTGAATCAGGCGACAAAGAAATCAGTCATTATATTTTCAAGTATCAGGCAAAGAATCACCCTCGCGTTGCCGAACACCGCATATTAGCCGACGAGCTGATTACCTGGCTGAAGCAGCAAGATTTTATGAAACGATACCTGTAATTCGCTGCAAAACGATTCTCGGAAAGCACATATTTGAAAGGCCTTTTCAGTTCGAATTATTTTTTTGACGGATGGTGAGAATAAGGTACCTTTAATCCAAATAAAAAGGGAATAGTGTTGAACGCTGCGGAAATTCGATTATTTAGAAACCCCATAAACAGGAACTGGACAGAAGAAAAGAGGATGTTATGAAAAGAGGAATAAAGAGAAGTTCAAGAGTAGTATGTATCGAGTTAAGGCTTATACTCAGCATGATTGCTTTGTTTTGTTTATGCAGCTTGGCATATGCGGATACAATCCAGGAGGCGGCAAAAAGAGGCGACTTGGAATCTGTCACTAACTTTGTGAGTCAAGGTTCTAATCCGGATGCCAGGGATTCAGAGGGTGTAACGCCTCTGATGTACGCATCAGAAGCCGGCCATTTAAAAGTTGTCGAGTATTTATTGCAGAAAGGAGCCAGTCCCAACCTTCGTGATTCTACTTATGGAATGACTGCTTTGATGGTATCTTCTGCTGAAGGTCGTACTGAAGTTGTTCGACTGCTTATAGAGGCCGGGGCCGACGTGAATATGAAGGACAACAACTTGGGAGCAACTGCTCTATTGGGCGCCGCAGAATACGGTCACACAGGAGTAATACAACTGCTACTTGCGAAAGGCGCGGACGTGAATGCCAGCGATAAGCGAGGATTCAGGGCTTTGGCTTCAGCAGCTACGAATGGACACTTCGAGACAGTCAAACTATTAGTTAACAATAAGGCCAGCGTGAATGCTCAGGATGATAAGTATGGCGTCACGCCTTTGATGGGCGCAGCTGTCAATGGACATTATTCAATAGTGGAATTTTTACTCAATAATGGTGCCGATACAATGCTCAAGGCCAAGAATGGTTTTACAGCTATCGAGTTCGCAAAGCAAAAAGGGCATTCCAGGATAGTAGAGTTTCTTGAAAAGCACGTCAACGAGAAATAACCTGAATTGATGAGCAAGAATGGAAGGGTTATGCAATACCCTTGAATCGGAAATTCTGTTTGATGAAACTGAAGGAGAGTGCTATGGAAAATGGAAGGGCAAAATCCGGATTTTGGACCCGGGTCATTTTTGTTGCGCTTGCTGTGGGAGTTACGATTATTTTGGTGGGTTGTCCGGGTTCGCCTGCTGCCGGGGATGAGGAGGAAAAAGCGGCAAAAGAATTCGAGCCTCAAGACAACAATTCCGTTATTTACATTTACAGGAGCACTATGGTTGCCGCGATTCAGATGTTTCGCTTGTATATAGACGGTTCGTTAATTGGCGATTCGAAAAACGGGTCTTTCTTCCGAATTGTTGCCAAGCCGGGGATGCATGCGCTCGAAGTGACTAATATGCGCAATGACAAACTTGGTAATGTGTCCATTAACACTGATGCGAGTAAACTATACTATATTGAATTACAGGTAGGAGCAAATCCGATATCAGGAATTCCAAAATTGGTTCTGACGGAAGAACAAAAAGCGAAGCCGAAAATAAAACAGTGCAAATTGTTAAAGACCGGTACAACTGCAATGGATAAATAGTCATGTTTTTTGTTCTACGAGACGGACCTTAATCACAACTTTTCGGACCTCGGCTGGTTCGGCAAGTTGACAGGCAGGGAGATGGGCGTCGTCGGGGAAGAGGATGCAGAACAGGCCGGGGTCGAGTTTGATTTTTGTGATGTCCTTAGGCGTGTTAAAAAAGGCAATGTCTTTTTCGGGGTTATATTCTTCGGCAACAGACAAGCCCTTCAGCGGTGCGCAGCCGAGGAACTCAACGCCGGATAGCAGGAACTGGATATCGATATATTTGCGGTGGGCTTCGAGATTGCCCCGGTTCATTGGCTTTGTTGTATAACGTTGAATAGTGTAATAAATGTTGTCGCCATCAAGGGGGTATTTGCCGTCGTTTTTCTGTGATAAAGTTGTATCTTTTAGGATTTCAAACGCCGTTGGGAAGCGGATGTGCAGGCCTGTGTATAAACGGGCGTTTTCGATTCGGTCGAGAATCATTTTTTAGTCACAGAGAACACAGAGGTCACAAAGAAAAAAGTAAGAAGGCAAAAGTTAAAAGTAAAACCGTGTTAATCAGTGTAAATCCGTGTCAAAAAAACCGTGTTAATCTGTGTCATTAGTATTATTTGCTTGTAAGTTATTTTTTGTTAACGAAATTACCTGAACACGTCCTGTAGTCGGTTGAGCATGTATTCGATCCTTCAGGGCAGGGTTGGCCGACAGGGCCAAGTCAGTAAAGCTGCAGAAGACCTCTATGCGTTCGGCCATTGATAATGACCGAAACCATAAGGTTTTGGCCTCCATAGTTTCCTGTTGTCTGTCGTGCCAAATGACTTTTTTCATACTTTATATTTTACCATATTCGGCCTGTCATAGGTCGAGTTTTTCTCGAACATAGGTTTTTAACTGGTCAGTAGCGACGCGGATTTGCTCCATTGAATCGCGTTCGCGGATGGTAACGGTATTGTCCTGCGTGGTTTGGCCATCGACGGTAATGCAGAAGGGCGTGCCTGCTTCATCCTGCCTGCGGTAGCGTCTGCCTACGGCGCCTTTCGCGTCGTAGGAGCATTTGAAATATCCTTTAAGGTCGTCATATATTTTGCGGGCGGTTTCAGGCATACCGTCTTTATTGACCAGCGGGAATATACCGACTTTTATGGGCGCAATCGCGGGTGAGAACCGCAGCAGGTTTCTCGTCTCGCCGCGAACTTCCTCTTCATCGTAAGCGTCAACGAGAAACGCCAGCGTGCTTCTATCCATTCCTGCGCTTGGCTCGATTACGTAGGGAATGTATCGGGCCTTCTTTTCTTCATCGAAATATGACAGGGGGCCTTTTAGATAATCTTCGGATTCTTCCTTGAGCGATATTTTTGACAGGTCGCCTTTGGTCTCGTACCAGGCGTTGAGAGTTCTCATACCGCGCTGATGCTGGCGGAGGTCGTAATCGGTTCTGTTGGCGATGCCTTCGAGTTCCTGCCAGTCGCCTGAGCCGAATGGGAATTTGTATTCGACGTCAACGCAGCCCTTGGCGTAATGTGCAAGCTCATCTTTATCGTGCTCGCGGAAGCGCAGGTTTTCTTTTTTGATGCCGAGATTCAGATACCAGTTGAAACGCTGCTCTTTCCAGTGCTCGAACCATTTATCATCGGTGCCCGGCTCGCAAAAAAATTCAATCTCGGCCTGTTCGAATTCGCGGGTCCTGAAAATGAACGCCTTTGTAGTTACCTCATTGCGGAAACTCTTGCCGATTTGCGCTATGCCGAAGGGAATTTTGACCCTTGTGGTATCGAGGACGTTTCTAAAGTTGGCAAAGATGCCCTGTGCGGTTTCGGGGCGGAGGAAAAGCGTCATCGAGTCATCGACGTTTGCGCCCATTTGCGTCTCGAACATCAATTTGAAGGGCATTGGTTGAGTGAAATTGCCGACCGCCCCACAGGCGGGACATACCTTTTTGCTCAAATCGTGTGCGCCTGCTACGGCTGCGGCCAATGCGACGTGCTCGGTATGCTCCTCCGCTGACTCATTTTGCTTGTCTTTCAGGTGGTCAACTCGCGTGCGGGTGTTGCACTTTTTACACTCTGCCACGAGGTCTGCGAACTGGTCGGCGTGTCCTGATGCCTTCCAGACGAGCGGGTGCATAAGGATACTGCAGTCGATACCGACGACGTCGTCGCGCATCTGGACGACATTTTTCCACCACGCCTTTTTGACGTTGTTTTTCAGCTCCACGCCTAAAGGCCCATAGTCATAGCAGCTTGCCAGTCCGCCGTAGATTTCGCTCGACTGAAAAATGAATCCTCGCCTTTTGCACAGCGACACAATATCATCCAGCTTCGTCAACTTCGCCATATTGCCCTCTTTAATTCGATATTAAACAAAAACTTAGACGCACATTATACAAGCACACTCGCTGATTGCAAATGCTCTCCAAGGAGGCAATAAAAAAGGCCGTGAACCAGAGTATCACGGCCTCACAAACGAAATACGTAGTTAGTGTTATGGGCCTATGTCTGTAATTGGCACCTCCGGCAACGGCCCGGCAGTATCGTTAGTTTGTAGCCACATATCCGCGAAGGGAGAGAAATCCTGGAAATTCGATTCCCCACTCCAATCCGGATCTCCATGCATTAGATACCCGTTGTACTCTTCGGGGCTAAATGTATCATCGCTCTGGAGATATAATCTACCACTAAAAAGAAGGTCAGTACGTGTCACTACGAATGGGTAGCCGGCAGGGTCGGCATTGGGGTCGAATACGATAAGGGTCTCCACCGGCGTTTCCGGCGGGTCCACGCGCATCACAATAAACCCAGGCAGGTCGGGACTCTCCCCGCCGGAAAAGTTGTAGTACCGTTCATTCGGGTCGGCGCCATCCGGCAACGGCACATAGGGCATCCCTGCGCCTACCGTTCCGTCCAGCCACTGGCCAACATCGGTGAAGATAAACAAATGCTGGTTACCCGTCAGATGACCATTTGGGTCGCCTACGGTTGGGATAACAACACTTGTTATCCCGTATGGAGCGTACGCCTCGGGCACGTAGCGCCCTAAATAAGTGTCGAGGTCTCCCATATACCATCTATTCCACCAGCACGAGTGTGGACAAGGCGGGGCTACATACTTCCTCCATGTTACGTTATAGCAGGGCCAACCCCACTCGTGCCTCACCATCCAGTCGTTGCAGTACCAGGGTAGATAACCGCCAGTATGCTGACAGTATTGCATATATCGCCGGTAAACTAACGGACGGGTCACTATTCGGCAGTTTCGTGTTCCCCATACAGTTACCCAGCCACGACGAAAGGCGTGATATTGCCATCGTGCCGCCTGCGAAACCTCAATACTCCCTAAAATCACCATTAACCCAAACACGGCGGCCAAACTTATTTTTTCCCTGGTTCGTATCATAAATTTTTCTCCTATTTGATTTGGTCTGCTTTGCCTACTGCTTTTCTGCCAGTTGGGCGCAGACCGTTTTCCCCCATTTTTTAAACATTTTTTCTCTTGCCTGCACGGAGGCCCGCGACATCTGTGATATTGTCTTGGTACAGGACTACCACACACTACTGCCCGAAGAATCATCTTCATCTGATGACCTCCTGCCGACCGAGTTGATAGGTGTATTTTCTATCGTCCCCGCATTTTTGTTTGCTGCCCTGCTTATGTCAAATGTTTTTTTAATTTGCAACAGTTTTTTTGTATAACTTTTCCCAGTTACGCATTTCTAACCACCAAAGGTGATATTCTCTATCTTTGCCAGTTTGCCCAATATCTCAAGTTGTGTCTGCTATGATTTCATTTATTTTTCTTGATTTTTACTGCTTCATTGCCAGTCGGCAGCTTCAGGGATTCCCGCCAGTTATCTTTGCCTGCTTCGAGCGAGCGAGCGAAGCCATATTGAACGTCGCCAGATGTGCAATAAAGTTTCTTTCCCGCGTAACTACCCTTCGGGGCGTACTTGCCGAGGACGGTCGCGGGATACCAGTGAAAAGGAAATCTGTGGTCTTTCAGGCCGGGGGTTATGTCGCCTATGTCCACGTTGTGTGCGTGGGGCAGCAGGCAGTTTGTGACTTTCAGTGTGATGTCCTGCGTCAGATAATGGTCGGCCCAATAAACCGTGTTTGGTTCCGCAGCGATGTCACCAAGCTCGTTTTCGTCCCAGCCCAGCGGGACATAAGCGTCCAGAAACGTCAGGTGAATGCTGGCGCTGGTTTGTTCGGCAATGATTTTGGCTGCTTCGCTGATTGCCCAACTGCCGGCGGAATGTCCAATTAGATGAACGTGCTTTGGGTTCTTCGACAATTTCAAAATCTGTTCTGCCAGTATTTTGCCGGCGGTATCACGGGCATACTGGGCTGCGTCTCTCGGATTGATGACCCTTGCCTCGTTATGCCAGTCGAACCAGCCGCAGAGCCATTCGTTGGCATCGACCCTGTTTCTTATCGCCAGTGCCAAATCTCTTGGCCAAGGTTCCTGCTCAATCCACCCGTGCGTCGCAACAACGATTTTCAATCCCTCGGTCCGGGGCAGATTGACATCCCCAGCCCTGACCATTTTGCCATTCGGGTTGCCGGAAGTGATATATAACGTTGGTCCCTTTTCGCTGGCGAACACGGTTGTGACTATGGTTGTCAGGAGCAGTGCGTTTGCATATAGAGTTCTGTTTAATTTTAGGGTCATATTTCTACTGTTTATCCTATGTGAATCCGGCCCAATTTCAAGAGTGGTCTTTGACACTACAAACCGGCTCGGCTACACTTGGCCCGCTTATGGAGACAAAGGTTTGTATTATCGGCGCCGGGCCGGCGGGGTTGATGTCGGCTATTTTCGCCGCACAGGCAGGGGCAGGGGTGACTGTATTCGAGAAGAACAATACGGCCGGGAGGAAACTGCTTTTGACCGGCGGCGGAAGGTGCAATCTTACGCATACAGGCACGGTTGATGATTTTATCCGGGTTTACGGCAAATCAGGCAGATTCCTTCGGCACTGCTTGCACGAGTTTTCGCCTGATGCGACTCGTGAATTTTTCGCCGAATTAGGTCTTGCGACAAAGGTCGATGAAGATGGCTGTGTGTTTCCGATAAGCGAACGTGCAGGCGACGTCAGGGACGCATTACTGAACCGGTGTCAGAAACTCGTTGTACAGTTTGTTTATGGCAGGGGGATTGAGAGAATTGAAAAACAAAGTGACGAATTTTTTATTTTCGCCGGCGGAGAGTCGATGTCTTTTCAAAAAGTGATTATCGCAGCAGGCGGGGCAAGCTACCCGCAAACCGGCTCAACCGGCGACGGCTACAAATTAGCCAAGTCCCTCGGCCATACAATCATCGAACCCAGACCTGCCTTGGTGCCTTTGGTAACAAAAGAAGATTGGCCCAGAGAGCTGGCGGGGACGTCGCTCGGTAACGTAAAAATATCCGCCGTAGTCGGGGGCAAAAAGATTGTTATGACCGGCCCAATGATTTTTACGCACGACGGCATAGGCGGGCCTGCTGTTCTTGATTTGAGCCGCCTGCTTACTGATTATCTGCCCTCGCAGAAACCAATCGAAATTGTCATTGACGTTATTCCTGCGATGAATGAATCAAAACTCGAGGAATATCTGATGGGGCAGCTCTCGCTGTATTCCAGGAAAATAATCGTCAACGTTCTTTTTGACCTTATCCCCAAAAAAATAGCTGGTCTTCTTTGCCGTCGTGCAGGGATTGCTGAAACGACCGGCAGCCAATTGAAAAAAGAGCAGCGAAGGCAACTAATTCAGCTCTTAAAGAAACTGCCTTTTTCAATCCAGGCCTCAAGGCCTATTGAAGAAGCTACGATTACTCGCGGCGGCGTTGCCACAAACGAAATCGACCAGAAGACAATGCAGTCGAAAGTGTGTCCGAACCTTTTCTTTGCCGGCGAAGTAATTGATATCGATGGTCCCTGCGGCGGCTATAATTTGCAGATATGCTGGTCAACGGGGGCCTTGGCGTGTAAAATATCAGCGAGTTAGATTTTCTTGAGAAAAGGAGAAGTATTATGAATCGCCGACAAA
>JBDRMP010000034.1:0-3777 GCA_043811995.1 Planctomycetota bacterium | reverse complement strand
AAGAATCCATTCATTAAACATTGGCTCTCCTTTCCAAATGTTTCTTTTGCCAAGAAAAACATCGGAAGGATGAGCCATTTTTTATTATCAAATTGTTTTCAAAGAGCTAAAATAAACCTAATTTTCTTGGAAAGTGCAGATATAAAGGCCCGACTATAAAATAATGAATCATCAATGCCCGCGATGATGTCCGCCGTCGCACAACACACATTTATCTCCATCTGTTTTGACTAACAGCATCGGGAAAATTATGTCGCTGAAGCAGCACGGGAACCATACCGCAATGAAAAGGACAATGAAAAAGCCCAGTATCAGCGTAGCCGACATTTGCAGGTGCGTGTTCATCATAATATGAGCCGATGATGCCCATGTGCTTATCAGGATATGAAATGCGTGCGGCAGCTTCGTCCTCGGCAAAAAATACGCTATAAAAATTCCCAGAAAAGCTGCGGGATTAACTATATACCACTCTTCGATAAATCCGATGTGCAGCTTGTTTTCGATATGCTCATCGGCATCCTCCGCGTGATGTTCATGAGAATGCGCCGCTGCCTCTGTCGGGACTACCACTCCGAGTATCTCCTCTCCGAAAAAAGGAAGTATCGAATCGCTCAGCGTTGCTACACCGATTGAGCCGACATATCCCACAATAAGAATAATGAAAAAACTTTTCGTCTTTTCGTGCAGCCGGAACAAGGATGCTGTAATCATCGCGCTTAGTACGACGTGCGCCGGGTGAAATATATAAAACAGCCGATAGCTTGCCTGATGGCTGATGTTCCTGAATAGAAGCATTAGCGTTATCCCCGTCAACGCCCCGAATAGCGTGAACGGCGAGTGCACCTTAAGCTCGACCCCAACCTGCTTTAATCTTACCAATGCCGACATATTTATTTTGCTCTCCGTTCATTTTTTCCGCCTGCTCTGCATAGTTTTAACAAAGCAGGGTATTCTGTTTTTTGACCCTACATGACATTTTATCTAAATGCAACTAAGTTGCAACTACTTTATGCGAATTTTTTATTTATTTTATATCTCCTTGTCTATGCAAATGTTACGCACTATAGCGTCGGGCATTTTTCTCCGTCAATCGGACGCTATTTCGCACCCCGTTTGCTTAAGTCTCCACCCGATTAGTCCGAAAAATACTGTGGCTGAATGAGGGGCGAGTTGTGCGGTCTGTGATTTGACGGAAGGGTTTATTAATGGTTTCCAGTACTCAAAAGCTGATTGCAGAAGCGCCGCTGTTGGCGATATTTGTCGTTTTCTTGGCTGGCGCACTGGCGTCGCTCGGCTCCTGCACTATCGTGCGTGTCCCGGTCGCGCTGGGTTTCATCGCAGGCGCAGCCGAGTCAAAGAAAAGGGCGCTGCTTGTAACAATTCTTTTCGTTTCAGGTTTAGTAACCGTCTATACCGCTTTTGGATTGTTCCTCGGTATGGTCGGCCGGCTCGCCTTCACAATTATCCAGTGCAACAAATACATATTTTATTTGCTTGGGTTCCTGCTCTTTGTCTTCGGGTTGTTTATTGCGGGTCTGCTCAAAATAAGACACCTGCCGCGAATGCTGCAGTTCCACGAAAGTTTCCGCAATGTCACGCTTTTCGGCGCCTTCGTATTCGGTACGTTCTTCGCGCTTGTTGAAATGCCCACCTGCCCACCCTGCGGCGGTCTCCTCCTGATGCTCGCGACACTGGTCGTTACACATAACCTTGCACCCTACGCTATACTTATATTTATGAGTTTCGCCCTTGGCCAGAGCTTGCCGGTCCTTGCCGTCGCCATCTTTGCCAGTTTGTTTAAAACCGACATCATTATGCTCCTTGAATCTAAAATACGGCGAGTCGAAGACCACATCAACTTCGTCGCCGGCAATATGCTTATGACGCTCGGAATTTATTATCTTATTATTGCCTGACGGATTTGCCTATGCCCTCAGATGATGAAAAACTCGAAAGCATTCTCGCCGACCCCTGGCTGGCAAGACCGGCCACAAGATGGTCGACAAGCATGCTGTTTGTTCTGGCGGTCCTGTTTATCCTCAAGCCGGTGATTGTCCAAAACCTTCTAAATCGAGCTGAGGCATACGCTTCTTATGGCCTATATAATAACGCTGCAAGGGAGTGCAAAAAGGCAATTTATCTCGACGGCGACAATATGCTTGCCTGGAACACGCTGGGAAGCAGTTACAAGAACCAGGACGACGTTGATAACGCGGTTAATACCTATCTTAATGCCATTAACATCAATCCCGCCAATATAAACGCTCACTTCAAAGTGGCGATGATTTTTGCTCTCGAACGAAACTACAATCGTGCCATTCCTCATTTCGAACGTGTTCGCTTCTTCGGCCCTGAATCTCCCGCTGAGCTTGCCGCAGATTCCTTTTCCTGCTATCGTTCCTCCCTGGAAATGCTGTCACTGTGCTATGAAAAGACCGGCAAGCCGGCCAAACAGCAGAATGTCCTCGAAGAGCTTGCCCGGACTTATCCCGACTATGAAAAGGCATCCGGCTCGCTTTTAACCCTCAAGCAGACCTCGTCAAATACTGATTGAAACATTTTCTTACCGGCAGTAAAGTAATCGCTGTCATTCACTATCATCTCGAATTCTGGTATAGTAGTATGTAGTTTATGAAAGTTCTTAGAACATCATCACAACTCGCACAACTGCCTGCCGACTGTGTGCTGAGCATCGGCAACTTCGACGGCGTTCACCTCGGGCATCAGCAAATCCTCCAGACCGCCTATACCCTCGCCAGGCAAAAAAACACTACTCTTGCCGCTATGACCTTCGAGCCGCACCCCGTCGCAATCCTTCATCCTGAAAAAGCCCCTGGTGTTCTTACCCCATTACCTCTCAAAATCCGGCTCATCCAGCGGCACGGGGTCGATTACCTCATAGTTCTCACGGACTCCACGAGCTTGCTTCGATTAACGCCGGCCGATTTTATCGATAGATTTTTGCTCAAAGACGTCAAACCCGCCGCTTTGGTAGAGGGCGAGGACTTCAATTTCGGCGCCAAACGCGCCGGCAACATCGAAACACTGAAAAGAATAGCCCAGCCCAATGGCATCGAGGTTGTCGTTGTTGCTCCGAGATTTGCGATACTCTCTGCCGAGCAGTCCGTTTGTGTTTCAAGCACTACGATTCGCTATATGCTCCAGTCGGGCTGCGTCGCGGACGCCGCAGCGCTACTTGGCAGACACTACCGCCTGATTGGTCAAATCATACCGGGCAGAGGCAGAGGTAAACAGCTCGGTTTCCCCACACTCAATATGCAGCCGCCCTCCCAGGTTATTCCGCAGCAGGGCGTTTACGCGGGCTGCTGTCTTCTCGGTTCTGACGAGGACGATGTCTGCCGTTCCGAAAAACGTCTGCCTGCCGTCTTCAGCATAGGACAGGCCAGAACGTTCGCCGAAGAACATCCGCTGCTCATCGAAGCCCATCTGCTCGACGCCAAAACTGATAACCCATCAGGCCGATGGATGGCGATGGACTTTGTCGAACGTATCCGTCCTCAGTTCAAATTCAAATCACCGTCCGACCTTGCCGCCCAAATTGCCAGGGATTGTCTCCGCGCAAGACAAATTTTAGCCGCAGAAAGTACAAAACAAGGGATTTAATGTGTATTGGCTTGGATAGCGTCAAGTATTATGTGTAAGTTTAATTTTATGCCAGCGAAGGAATTGGCCAAAGACAGCCCTTTCGATGGCTGAATCGTCATAGAAGCAGCCCATAGGTCGTAAACGCTGTCTCAATGTTTTAATCAGTCGTTC